>NZ_JAJAFY010000018.1:0-82888 GCF_025384885.1 Photorhabdus kleinii | reverse complement strand
ACCCGCTCATCCGGGCCGATTTCCGCATAGCCATTATTGATAACCAGCCGGACGACCGCACGGTGGGACACGACAACCCCTTTCGGCACGCCGGTTGAACCGGAGGTGTACATAACATAAACGGCATCTGAACCAAGGCGGGTTAAGTTGAGATTCAGCCCCTCTTCTTCCCGGCCTGAGTCTGTTTCTCCCATCATCCGGAAGAGCGGCACAGCCAGATTAACCGGAATACCCATTTGCTTATCGGTAAGCAGCAACTGAGCAGCACAATCATGTATCAACCAGTTTTTCCGTTCATCCGGTGCACCAGGATCAATGGGTACATAAACCGCGCCGGCTTTAAGAACGGCCAGTTGGGCTACCACCAGCGCCACCGAACGGTCCAGCAACAGCGCAACATGCCCACCGGGACGAACCCCCTGCTCAACGAGCTGACGGGCCAGCCGGTTGGCACGGACATTGAGTTCCGCATAGCTGAGGGTCTGATCTTCGTACACCAGAGCGGTGGCAGCCGGGGTTTTCGCCGCCTGTTGTTCAAATAACTGATGGAGGCACAAGGCTTCAGGATACGGCGCTTCCGTTGCATTCCAGGTTTTTAGTAACAAGGTCCGTTCCGCTTCCGGCAGGATGTCCAATGTCCGTACCGGCCTGTCCGGGGTGTGCTCCAGCGCTTCCGCCAGACTCTCCAGTGCCTGCTGCATATAATCGCATACCCGCTCCGGCGCAAACGGCTGAACCGTCTGTGCTGTCAGCCCCAGCGAACCACCAAAATCCTCAACCGACAGTACGAAGGGGTAGTTAGTCCGTTCCTGCCCACCAACAACTTCAATCCCGCTTATCAGTTCACCGGAGATGGCCGACACATCATTATGCCGGTAATTCAGCAGGGCACTGAAGAGGGGACTTACGTTGTCAATGCCGCTGCATCGTTGAGCCAGCGCCAGTGACGCATGCTCATGCGCCAATAATCCGGCCAGCCGGGTATGGGCCTGTTGTACACTGTCCCACACCGGCGTGTTATCTATATCCAGCCGCAACGGCAAAGTATTCATAAACAGCCCCAGCCCGCTGTCCATCCCTTCTCCCGCGGCCATACGTCCGAACAATACAGTACCGAACACCACGTTTTCCTGACTACTGGTCCGGGACAACACCTGCGCCCAGGCCAGATGGCACAACGCCGCCAGACTAACCCCTAACTGCTGCGCCTGACGGCGCAAACGGTTATTCAGCTCAGCGGATAACATCCGGTGGTATTCCGTCACCTGTGAGCCGTCACGATGGACCTCCGCCAAGCCGAACGGCAGTGTCGGTTCCACCACATCCGCCAGCATTTCCGTGAAGAAACGGGTGTGCGCTTCCTGGCTTACCCCCAACCGGGCCTGGGCAACCAGATTGCGGAACGGCACCGATGTCGGCAACGTTTCCTCCTGCCCCGTCAGATATGCCCGGACCTCATGGTGCATCATTTCCTGTGTTGTATGGTCGCCAATCAGGTGGTGCTGCAATTCCAGTAAGCACCAACGGCCATCCGTTTCCCGGGCAATAACAAATTGCAGTAACGGGGCATTGCTTAAGTTAAGACGAAAATGGCGGAGATCAAAACGCCGACTTAACTGCTCACTGACCGGCCCTTTTGCCGGATCTAATGTCAGTTCAGTGACGGATATAGTGGCCTGACGCCAGACCACCTGCGCCGGCTCAGACAACTCCTGCCAGACAAAGGCAGTCCGCAGAATATCATGGCGATTAATCACCTGCTGCATAGCCGCCAAATACCGGTCCAACAAAGCCCGGTCCGCAAAAATCATCAGACCGGTCAACAAGTACGGATCTCCCTCGCTTGCCAGTAAGTGGTGGAATAAGATCCCGTCCTGCAACGGTGTCAGGGCATAAATATCCTGAATATTACTCATCCCACCCGGCACTTGCCCGACGATAAGGTCAATATCAGCCTGAGTCAGATCTATTAGCGGCAACATTGCCGGGATGAGTACTGTCGTATCGGGGGTAATTACATTAGCGGGTACTTCCACTGCCCGGTGCCGTCCCAACGTTTGCGCAAAATCTGACAGTACCGGCGTCTGAAACAGATCGCACACTGCCAGCGTCATCTCCGACTGACGCAGGTGTTCAATCATCCGCACTGCTAGCAAGGAATGGCCGCCGAGCGTAAAGAAATTGTCATGTCGGCTGATTTGCTCAATGCCCAGCAGTTCACACCAAATCGCCGCCAACACCGTTTCGGTTTCTCCCTGCGGCGCTTCATAACGTTGGCGGGCAAACGCTTCGCTATCCGGTGCCGGCAGCGCCTCTCGATCCAGTTTGCCATTCGGGGTTAACGGGAAGCTCTTCAGACAGACAAACGCCGCCGGTACCATATAATCCGGTAACCGGGCACTCAGGTGCCCCCTCAAGCGGTTCACCAGCTCCTCCTCCGTTTCCGCTACTACATAGGCCACTAACCGTTTGTCCATCCCGTCACCCTGTATCAGTACTACCGACTCACGTACCGCTGGGTGTTCCATCAGCCGCGCT
This sequence comes from Photorhabdus kleinii, assembly GCF_025384885.1. Lineage (NCBI taxonomy): Bacteria > Pseudomonadati > Pseudomonadota > Gammaproteobacteria > Enterobacterales > Morganellaceae > Photorhabdus > Photorhabdus kleinii. Next base: position 80,350 of record NZ_JAJAFY010000018.1, on the reverse strand, counting down.
TCAATTTCTCCCGGCTCAATGCGGAAACCGCGGATTTTCACCTGCTGGTCATTGCGTCCCAGATATTCCAGATTGCCGTCTGACCGGTAACGCGCCAAATCCCCAGTACGGTACATCCGTGCATGGGGTTTGTCACTGAACGGGTCGGCCAGAAAGCGCTCTGCCGTGAGTTCAGGGCGGTTCAGATAACCCCGTGCGACGCCTTGGCCCGCAATATAAATCTCCCCAGGCACCCCCAGAGGAACAGGTTGACCGCGCATGTCGAGAATGTAGACTCTGGTATTGGCAATCGGACGACCTATATGGGCAGCAAAACCCGTTGCTCTATTCATCCGTGTCCAGATCGAATAAGTCGTTGTCTCCGAAGGACCGTACAGGTTACAAATATCTTGTACCGGAGAAGAGGCAAATAAACGCTCAACAATATGCGGTTTCAATGTTTCACCCGCTAAATTGATGGTTCGGATGGTTTTAAGGATCGCATTGCTATCAGTCAAATAAGCAATGGCCGATGGCACAGTATTGATAAGGCTGATAGGGTGTTGTACCTTTAGTTCCGTGGTTGCCAGAAAGAGTGCATCAGGAACAATATACGTCGTGCCACCCGATATTAAGGGGGCAAAACATTCGTATACTGCCAAATCAAAATTCAGCGAGGTGGCGAAAAGCGTGTGTGACAACTCTTCAGCGCTGAAATTCTGCTGTGCCCAGAGGAGAAAATTCACGGTATTACGATGCTCAATCGCAACACCTTTGGGCAATCCGGTAGAGCCTGAGGTATAGATCACATACGCCAGATGGTGTGATGCCAGCCCCAGAGCCTGTGCATCTGGGTTATCTGTCGGCATGGTCTCAACTTCTTGCAGATCAAAGAAAACAGTCGGTACACGATTAACTAATGTACTGGCCAACTGTCCGAGCAGTTTTTTTTGCATAAGTAAAACAATCGGAGCGGCATCTTCGAGCATATACGCCAACCGTTCGACAGGATAACTTGGATCGAGCGAGACATAAGCCCCGCCGGCTTTCAGTATCGCCAATACCCCAACTACCATTGCCAGTGAACGTGACACACAAATGGCTACTCGCTGTTCTGGCCCTACGCCCAACGCAATTAATTGATGAGCCAGCCGGTTGGCACGAGCATTGAGTTCAACATAACTGAGGGTCTGGTCTTCGTACACCAAGGCAGTCGCGTCCGGGGTTTTCGCCGCCTGTTGTTCAAATAACTGATGGATGCACCCTGTCTCAGGATACAACGTTTCCGTTGCATTCCAGGTTTCCAGTAGCAATGTCCGCTCAGCCTCAGGAAGCAAATTAAGCTGCCCTATGGGTATTTCTTCATCTGTCCTTTTTGATGACAGTAACCTCTGTAAATGTTCACTCATCCGCAGAATCACTGCCGCATCCAGACGATTTTCATCATAGATCCAACGGAAACCGCCCTGCGTATTTATCTGAAATGTCAGCAACTCGCCAGACCTTTCTTGATCACATAACCGATTATCCTGCACCACAGAGACAGCTACCGACCATGGATGGCGTGTTCTTAATTCTGGGATAGTGCACAGTGCAGGAAAACGCGAAAAAAGGTCACGACTATATGTGCCGTACTGTGCCAGCAGAGCTAGTTCATTATCGACGGAGTCAGCAACCTCACACCACGGTTTATCAAATGCGGCTTCAATGGTCATGGGCACCACTGATGCCATATTTGATAAGTCATCGTTTGATCCCACACACCAGCCAACCTGAAACACCGTCTGTTGGGTCAGACGCGCCAGGTAGATAACGAATGCCTGTAATAACGTTCTCCATGACACTTCTTTAATATCTTTACTGTTTTGAGGAAACACGGACTGCCAAGGGCTCATTACCCAGCGGGGTTCTGTTGTCCTATGGGGAATGTCGAAAGGTAAATGGGCGGGTTGCAGGGTGGCAAGACGCTTACACCAAAAGGGTTCATAAGGTGCGAGTGTTTGAAGAGTATTCTTGATATTCTGCTCCTGTTGCGACGAAAGCAGAGGCAACTGTTTACCGGGTTTCAGTTCTGATATTTCTGCAAGTGCTATGGCAGACAGCAACTGGCCTTCCAGCGTGGAGAATCCCCCGATCCGGACATCCTCACTGCCCGTCGTCACCTGCCAGCTCTCCTCCTCCACACAGATCAACGTCCCCGGTTTTCCCCCAGAACACATGTCCAACCGCTGAAGCCAAGAAATTCGTACCGTGTCCTGTTTTAGTAAAAGTTTTGGGCAACCCAATGGGTTGGCATAATTCTCGCCAAAACCTAATACACGCACTAACGCCGACAATATCTCACCTGGCTGTTCCCAACATAAGTACCCACCAGCATCCGGGCGACGTGATAACGCATAAAAACTCCGTTTCGAAAGGTCTTGTGGATAAGTTATCAGTGTGCCGTGACTCAGATCTTTTAATAGTTCATTAAATCCTTTTTGAGCCGCCTGATAACATTTCAGATTCAATAAGAAAGCCGTATCTTGTTCTTCAATCGATACCGGCCATTGCGCAGCGATATTTCCGGCATTCGCATCGCCTTCAATACAGTGCCAGGAAATGGCATACGATGTTTCCCTCGCTAATAGCGCCCAGGATGTTGCATGACTGCCTGCATAACGTGGCAAAGGACTATCATGATAATTAAAAGCACCACCACGGATTTGTTTAATTAATGACGCTGGCAGAATGATTGGGTTGGCGATGGAGAAAAGCCAGTCAACAGGCTGTAACAGGATATGTTCTTGTAATTCATCCACCGAATTAACCCAATCAATCCCCTGCTGTTCAGCCCATGTCTGTAGAACACTATCGGTAGATAACACTGCCTGTATAATATGCCCAGCCGCCAGAATTTGCTCGGCGCAAAACACAGCAAGGGTTGTTCCCCCCACTACAACGCATTCTCGTGGTGGAATCAATGTCTCACCTGCATGATGCGGGACATTTTCATCTACCCCCTGAGAAAACACTTTGCCTTTAAATATATTTCCCTCTGTAGCAATGTTATCTTTCATTTATTACCTCAACGAATTTGTTAGAAATCTGAAAACCGTCATTACCGAACAGTTATCATCAATGTTGTTTACTTACTTCTTACCCTTAAGAAATAAAAACCGACATGTCTGACATTAATTCAAAATATTCAGATACGGAATGCCATATCCCGGTCATTAACAATCAATTGGCAATTTTTTGGCGCTAATTTTTTTGACAATGGAATAAATAATTGACCCTATAATCCATAATAAAACATTCCATTTCGTTCCTGTTTTAGATAAATTTGATTAATTTCTGCAATTTCATTGACTGAAAACAAATTAAATAATTAGGGATTAGACAATTTTCATAGCTTATTATACATTACACGGAAATATAGTCTCAGATAAAAAATCATATCCGATATTATCTTATAACAACAAAGTAACACCGCCAACGTAGACATTGTAAACAAGATCAACATCCACATTAAAACTGTCCTCAACAGCTTTTAACTCTATATTATTACTAAATAACTTTCCAAAATGGTGCTACACCTTATCTACTAACAACCCTATGTATAACAATGACAATGGGTTGAAGGAAACCACGTGTAGCGGAATTATGAAACCTATTTAGTCATTTAAAACAAAACCAATATATAAAAAAGCGAAACCATGAAATTAAACCCCATTGAATCAGCCTAATATCACCATTAAGAAACACATTACCATTATCAAATTTCCAATTATTTTTATCAAAAAATATTTTCAACAATAATTCTACAATTAAACATATGATTGAAATGCCGAATCAGTCAAAAAAACAAAACAAAATTAACAATAAAATTCGTTTTAGATCACATAACAGATAATAACAACAATAACAAATAAACCTGACTAAATAACTAAACATGGGAATTATCACTTCCCTTATTTCGTCTTAATATAGAAACAATCCAATATGAAAAATATATACCGAATTATCATATCAAAGTTAAATTATTCAATATTCCTGACTATATACCCGTAATCATTGAAGATGCTTGATTTTATCCGAAATGGAGATCATTATCCTCGCTATGAAAATATTTATTACATCAGAACAAAAAATCAAACTTGAGCGTCTTCACGACACCACTCGTGATGGTCAAGTACGAGACAGAATAAAAGCTATCCTTCTGGCTTCTGAAGGGTGGAGTTCTGTGATGATAGCCCAGGCATTGCGACTCCATCAGACCACCGTTGACCGCCATATCAGTGATTACCTTAATCAAGGTAAACTTAAATCGGGTAATGGGGGGTCTGACAGTTTACTTTCCCGGGAACAAACTGATTTTTTAATCAACCACTTATCTCAACATCTTTTCCATCACACCCGTGAAATCGTGGCCTATGTCGCTCAGCTCTGGAATATGACCTTTAGCATTCCCGGCATGAATAAATGGTTACATCGTCAGGGTTTTTCTTATAAAAATCTATGGTCACCCCCGTTTTTGCAACACAAATTTTGATGTATGGTGGGCTTGCGTAAATCTATTCGGCGTCTGGTGAGCAGTCATGCCCGCGCCACGATGAGTTCCGTGCCTGCCGAACCTTAAAAACCGGTCGGCTTCAGAGAGCCATTTTTTATATCAGGTTCATCAGCAGGCCGATATGCCGTTCATGTCATCAATTATCTGTCGTCGCAAAACCAGATGGTAACTGCTTAACTTACTGAGCTAACGCAGTTTTTCGTTGGCTCTTTTATTTAATGAACACCGTCTGATGTGCCGTAACGGCCCAGGCTATTCGTGCCAGTTTGTTCGCCAGCGCACACGCCACAACGTTCGAGTGATGGCTGGCAAGCTGCCTGTTCACCCACTCTGTCAGACGCCCTGGATTATGCTCCAGCCGCTGCATAAAGACCCTGGCACACTGCGCCAGCAGCCGTCTCAGATTTTTATCACCCCGCTTGCTGATGCCCATCAGTGTCGTTTTTCCACCCGTGCTGTACTGGCGGGGAACCCGCCCTGTTGAAGCCGCAAAGTCACGGCTGCTGGCATAGTTTTTACCGTCCCCCAGCCGCATGGCTAACAGACTCGCCGTTACCGGCCCAACGCCAGGAATGGTCAGCAGGCGTTGCGCGGTTTCATCTTCCGCCAGATGCGTTTTCAGTTCCTTATCGACTTCCTCAATTTCTCCGCTGAGGTAAACATAATGACTGTGGCGTCTGCTCAGAACCCTTGCCAGATAAGGCGGAAAGTCATTTTCTTCCAGCACAGCGGCCAGACGTCGTATCACGGCAATACCGCGCGGCAGACTGACGCCGAACTCCAGCAAAAAAGCGCGCATCTGATTGGTGGTTTTAACGCGTTGCCGTATCAGTGAGTCTCTGACGCGATGGAGGGCGGCCATCGCCTGTTGGTCTTCTGTGCGGGGGGCACAAAGCGCATGGAGGGCCGGGAAGCTGCCTCGCAGATAGCTTCAGCATCGACAAAATCGTTCTTGTTACTCTTAACAAAAGGACGGACGAACTGCGGAGAAATCAGCTTTGCCTCATGGCCTAAATCAGCGCTCCGGCGAGCCATAAAGTGCGCCCCACCGCAGGACTCCATCACTACGGTTGCAGCCTTGCAGGAACCGAGAAAATTCATAAGCTGAGTGCGGGAAAACTTCTTACGCAGCAGGGCGTTACCCTGCCTGTCCTGACAGTGGACATGGAAGGAATGTTTACCGAGATCGATACCAATAAGCGTAACGTTTTGCATGATGGTTCCCTCTAAAATAAAATACCCTGCTAGCGTACCTCTCACAGGGTGGGTGAGTAGAGCTGTCCGGTCACCCAGACAGCCCCCTCCGCAGAACCGGACGTGCGGAACTACCGCATCCGGCTCCCGACAGATCTGTGTCCCCACACACATATTCAGCGAGAATTGAACATTGAATGTGTTTTCCATCTGGACGGATAACCCAGCATTTTTAAGATCAGATTCAGCTTCTTCCACGTCAATCGGCGACGTCCTCCTTGACGGTTGAACCATCGATAGATTATTCGCGTACTTTGGTAGATAAACTGCCCGACTCGTCTCTGGTTATCAGAAATACCGTGATAATTTATCCAGCCTCTGATGACTCTGATGACGGTATTCAGGATGAGCCTTTTGTCGGTTGCATTCAGATTCTTCCAGAGGAAATCCCTGAGGCCCTTCAATTTGGCGGCAAAACGGTCTTTTCGGCTGGTTAACTTCAACCGCCAGAAACCCTTTCGTGTTTTCCCCCAATAGCAGGTAAACCCCAGAAAGTTAAACGTCGGCAGGCGCTTTCCAGACTGGCTGGCTCTCATTGCCGCTATGTGACCCGCCGGAATTAACTGCGATTTGTCACTGTGCAGCTCAAGACCAAATTTATTCAGTCTTTTGGGTAGCGCCTTGTAAAAGCGTTTAGCTTCGCTGGAATATTGAAAGGTAAATACCCTGTCATCGGCATACCTCACCATCTCTGCCCGTCCATGAATATGAGAATGGCTGATTTCATCAAACCATTCGTCTATGACATGATGCAGGTAGATATTGGCCAATACTGGTGACAGAATTGAACCTTGCGGACACCCGCGCATATTGCGGGATGTCTCTTTATCCACTATGACGGGCGCCGTTATTAAGACCTCAATCAGTCTGAGAAAACGGCGATCTGATATCTTCTTCCGCAGTAAATTCATCAGCTCAATATGGGGTATTGTGTTGAAATACTTTCGGATGTCGATTTCCACAACCGCGCCATTCCAGTTACGGTATGTTTGCTGTTGCAGAGCCTTCAACGCCGCATGACAGTTTAATCCTGGTCGAAAACCGTATGAACAGGGCATAAACAGCGGCTCATAGATTCGGCTGAGGATATCACTGACCGCAACTTGCACCAGTTTGTCCTCTATGCACGAAATAGCCAGTGGCCGTTTGCTGCCATCCTCCTTCGGGATCTCCGTGATTCTGGCTGCTTTCGGGCGATACGTTCCTCTGCGTATTCGCAGGATGAGTTTATTAATATTCTCATCAAGATGCTCACCGTAAACGGCTTTAGTCATGCGATCCACACCCACGGCCTTATTCCCGTCTAGCCGCAGGAATTGTCCTTTCAGCATGTCACTGTTCAACAAATGTCCTAAGTTATTGAACACCTGCTGTTTGTCGTTAGCTGATTTCTTGCCTATACGCTCAAGTTTTGTTAACCATGATACTCCGTCGTTGCTGTGTTCGGTCATTGTTGCCCTCTCACGTTCGATCTGTCTGCCCGCCCTTCGCTCCGCGATCATTACTCGTTTCATCACTACTATGACTGGCTCCGACTTCCTGATACCCATTTCTCAGACCTTGTGTTTTGGCACTTGTGCCCGAAATACTCATTTCCTTGAGAAGTATCAGGATCTCCTGGGTTCCACACTGTTCTCTACAAGCTCGCCGACGCCTGCGGCGCCGGTGTGTGCTTCTGGCTGGGAAATTCACCAGTATGACCATTCAGAAGCTGTTGCCTGCTAGCTGGACAAAACTATCGGCACACACGACTTAATGAATTTCGGCGCTATCACGTTCACCTATTGGTTTCGGCTCGAATGTTTCGCTGTCTACGCTTCATCTCCTTTGTTACCGCCGGAAATGCAAGACTCGCTACGTAGTGGTCTGGTTTACCTTCTACGACGGGACTTTCACCCGCAAGAAACAGGACAGCTTTGCCCAGCGCACTGTCCATCTCATTAACTGACCAGCGTGCCACACAAGTTCAACGCGGAGCAGCAACGGGCCTTTATGGAAACCTATGGGAAACTGAAACAGGAAGCCGGAGACCATGAGCCCATCCTGTTCATTGATGGCGTTCATCCCACGCAGGGGACAAAACTCGCTGATGGCTGGATACACAAAGGCCAGAAAACCGCAGTGAAAACAACGGGAAGCCGTACCCGTCTGAACCTGATGGGGCCCTTAATCTGGCCGATATCAGTAAAACAGTGGTACGCGAATATGACCGTATCGACAGTTATCACATCGCCGAGTTCTTCATTGCCCTGCGTGAAACCTATCCGGTCAGTCAGAAGGTTCATATTATCCTTGACGGAGCCGGTTACCACCGGAGTAAACTGGTGAAAGACTGGGCTTATGTGATGAATATCGACCTTCATTACTTACCGCCCTACAGCCCGAATCTGAACCCGATAGAAAGGTTGTGGAAGGTGATGAATGAACAGGTCAGAAATAACCATTATTTCGCCTCGACAACCTTGTTCAGGCAGGCAATACATCGCTTTTTTACGGAAATATTACCGGAACTTTCCGGGAACCTGTCGTGCCGTATTAATGACAACTTCCAGGTTCTGAATCCTGCATCTTCAAGTTAAGCGGGTATATAGACATTATATTTGTCAATATTAACAATGGAAAATATATGGCTATTTATAAACTTTACATTGATTATTCTTAATAATTCATGAGAATAATAATGAAACATATTTATATATATAGCAAAGAAAATTCATAAAAAAATAAAACCAGATTAGATTAAATTTCATATGTGACCGGGGTGAGTGAGTGCAGCCAACAAAGAGGCAACTTGAAAGATGACGGGTATATATACCGGATTGTCATATCAACGTTAAATCATTAATATATTAGTACTATACCACCTCCCCTTCACAACTGATTGCCAGCGCCCTATTCAAAACCTGAGCTAAAGCCGCTTTATTCTCATTATCCTCCAATAAACTAACGGAATAGCGATTAACTTAAACAAAGTATCAGATATTACCTGTGCCCAACCTAGCGATGGATCGATATGTAAAAACGCTGGCTTTTCATCCGGCACAAAAGAAATAGCGGGAGAAGATTCTGATACAAAGTCACTGGAGGTAAATGTCTGGAGAATGCTCTTTACATTCTGAGTTGGTGGTAAAGGGCCATTCACGATCTCAATGAATTTGTTAAAAATTTGAAAAATATCATTCATGACAATTATATCCCATATTTTTCTCCTAACTTCTTGCTCTCCAAAAAAATAAAAACGGATATATCTGACATCAATTCAATATATTCATAAACTGAACGCCATGCCCCGATTAATAACAACAAATTAGCAACGGCCAATTAACATTTTTAGGATAATATTGATTAATTGACCGCAATTTTTATTAGCTTTAGCTTGCGCCCACTTATCGAAATGACATATATTCAAATTAAAGCCTATGCTCTTAATACAGATTATTATTAATTGACTCTGCAATACATCATCTTGCGGAAAGGCTTTTCTATGTTAACAACGTGAGAACGGAATCACATAAGGGAAAATCACAATGAATAGGGAAAATATATCCGCCGATGCAGATACATTGTCATCTGCTCTTAACTGTTGCCGATTATTGTTGCAATTAGCTAAAAGTGAGGCTCAGGAACCACAGCCTCTGCTCCCCCATAACAAACTGAAACCTGCGATAAAAGAGTACGGCAAGGCACATGATGTTGATCTGGCATTATGCCGTTTAAAATTCCCCAAACTGACTCCCAAGCTGCTACCCCTAGCCTTTCGCGACAAACAGGGGGGATTTATTGTATTAGCGCGCCTTTCCACTGATCAGGCCCTAATCCAATCTCCTTATGCCGTTTCACCCGAAATACTCTCCATCAACGAGCTAGAAGCCAGATGGAGCGGGGAGGTGATCCGGTTAGGGGAAGCTTCCCTCAGATTCGATGTCTCTTGGTTTATACCCGCGTTTATCCACCATCGCCACCTCCTCGGCGAGGTACTGCTTTTTTCCCTGATGCTTCAGCTACTTGCCCTAATCACCCCTCTGTTTTTCCAAGTGGTGATGGACAAAGTGTTGGTGCACAAGGCGTTGTCGACCCTAGACGTATTGGTGATAGTGCTGGCAGTGGTTGGGCTGTTCGAGGTGGTGCTCCGGGGGCTACGCGAATACCTCTTTGCCCACACCGCCAACCGCATCGATATCACCCTAGGGATCAAGCTGTTCCGGCACCTACTCGGCCTGCCCCTGCTTTACTTCAAACACCGTCAGGTAGGCGCTATCATCACCCGGGTGCAGGAGCTTGATAGCATTCGTGACTTCCTGACCGGCTCCATGCTAACCCTGTGCGTGGACCTAGCCTCCGCCTTTGTCTTTTTCGGGGTAATGGTCTGGCTGTCGCCGTCCCTAACCTGTATGGTACTGGCGGTATTGCCCCTCTATTTTCTGCTAGCTTGGCTAAGCGCCAAACCACTGCAACAGCGCATCGAACAACAGTTCCAAACGGCTGCCCTCAATACCTCATTCCTGAACGAATCCGTCAGCGGCGCTGAAACCATCAAGAGCCTGGCGGTAGAACCCAGGATGCAACGGCGCTGGGAATCCCAAACCGCGAGCATGGTCGAAGCCGGTTTCCGCACTCAGACCCTCAACAGCTTCATCAGCCACGGGGTTATGCTACTACAGAAGACGACCGGCGTCGGGATCATCTGGCTGGGTGCCAACATGGTGATCTCTCTGGAGCTCACCATAGGCCAACTGATCGCTTTCAACATGATGGTGTCCCACGTCAACCAACCCATCGCCAAACTAATCGACCTGTGGCAACAGTTTGTCCAAACCCGGGTCGCCGTCGACAAGCTCGGTGACATACTCAACCTGCCCGTCGAGCAGGAGCAGGGAAACATCCATCCTCAGCAACCACTCTCCGGCGATCTGCAAATACGCAACCTGGTGTTCCGCTACCAGCCCCATCAAGCCCCAGTGTTGCAGGGGGTTACCCTGCATATCAGGTCCGGCGAGAACCTGGGCATAGTCGGTCCCTCCGGTTCGGGTAAGAGTACGCTGGCCCGCTTATTACAGAAGCTCTACGTTCCGGACGAGGGGGAGATCTTGATCGACGGCACCCCCCTACACCAACTGGACCCCGGCTACCTGCGTAGCCAGATTGGGGTGGTACTACAGGAGAACTACCTGTTCAACCGTAGCGTGCGCCACAACATAGCATTTAAGGACCCCTCCGCCTCGCTGGAGAAAGTGATGGCCGTCGCCAAGCTGGCAAGCGCGCATGACTTTATCCTGCAATTACCGCTGGGCTATGACACGGTACTGGCCGAGGCTGGCAGTTCCCTATCGGGAGGACAGCGCCAGCGCATTGCCATCGCCCGCGCACTGATGGCTAACCCCAAGATTTTAATCTTCGACGAGGCGACCAGTGCCCTCGATGACGAATCCCAAGCGCTGATCCAGGCCAACATGGCCGAGATCGCGCTAGGGCGCACCGTCATCATCATTGCCCACCGCCTGTCCACGGTGCGTCACTGCGATCGCATTATCACTTTGGAGCAGGGTCTTATCACCGAATCAGGCAACCATCACCAACTACTGGTCAAGGGCGGCCGCTACGCCAAGCTGTGGCAGATGCAACAGGAATTACGAAAGGAGACGGAGCCATGTCATTCAAGAAACACCTAAAAACCGTCCTCCGGGCTTGGCAGCGGGAGCGTAACGCTCCCAAAGCGACGAAGCGCACCCGCGACGAGTACGAGTTTCAGCCCGGCTACCTGGAGATCGTTGAACGACCTCCCGCGCCTTGGGCAAGGTGCACGGCAATGGCGCTGACCCTGTTTCTGTTGGTGGTTCTACTCTGGTCCATCATCGGTCACCTAGACATCCATGCCAACGCAACAGGCAGGCTGCTGGTGTCCAGCCACTCTAAGGTGATCCAATCCCTTGAAGCCGGCGAGATTGTGGCGATTCACGTGCGTGACGGACAAAAGGTGAAGACTGGGGATGTGCTGATCAAACTCAACCCCATAGGAGTCGAGGCCGAGCTAAAGGAGCTACAGGAGCAACTTAACTTCAAGCGGCTGGAGATGGCTAGACTACAGGCCCTGCTAACCGATACCCCCATTGAGCATTTCGCCGTACAGGAAAGTATGCCACAGGCACAGGTCAAGCTAGCCAGAGAGCACCTGGTCAGTATCTGGAAAGAGGTTGTCGCCAATCTAGAAAGCCTGGACAGCGAGATGAACGTCAACCAAGCGAGCCAAAGTGCACGTAGCGCCGATATCACCGCGCTAGAAAAGCTGATGACCAATATCAAAGTGCGCCTTGAAGCCCGTCGTACCTTGGCCGCCAGCAAGCTATTGCCCAAAGTCGAGCTACTGGAGCAAGAGAAGGAGAAGCTGGAAATCGAACGCACCCTTTCTCAACAGCATGCCGAGCTGACCGTCCTCAAGGAGCAATATCAGGTACTGAAAGAGAGCCGGGACCGCTACCTGGCCAAGACCCGCCGGGAATATTACGACCAGATAAACGAAACTCAGACCGCTATCGCGGTCATGACACAACAGTTGATAAAGGCCGGCGAGAGGCGGCGGCTGCAAAGCCTGCGGGCACCTGTCGACGGCGTAGTGCAACAGCTAGCGATCCACACCTTGGGAGGTGTAGTGCAATCGGCCCAGCAACTAATGGTGATCGTGCCCGATGATACCTCTCTGGAAGCCGAAGTGATGGTGTTGAACAAAGATGTGGGGTTCGTGCACGCCGGTCAGCCGGTGGAAATTAAGGTCGACTCCTTTCCCTATACCCGCTATGGAACTATACGGGGTAAGGTCGCCCACGTCTCCAAGGATGCTGTCAAGGATGAGCAGCTAGGCCTGGTATTCCCCGCACAGATCCAGATGGAACGCTCCTCTATCGCAGTGGACCAGCATGAGGTACCGCTACAGGCAGGCATGAGTGTCACCGCGGAAATCCGCACCGGTGATCGGCGGGTGATCGACTACCTACTTAGCCCACTACAACAGTACCAGTCCGAAGCATTGAGGGAACGATAATGTCAACCATCGAATCTATTCTGTCGGAACCGATCATCGCCGACGCGTCCAAGGCGGTAGCGGATGGCGGCCTCCTGGCCCTGACCCATGCCGCCCGCCATTTCAACTTGGCGGTGGAACCGGAACAACTAAGCCACCGTCTCGGACGCCCCCAAGGGGTCTCAGATAGCCAGGACTTATGCCGCTGCGCCCAGTGGATCGGCTTGAGGGCACGCTACATCTCCACAGATATGAGCCGTCTTGATACCCTGCCCCTTCCTATCCTGCTGGATACGGAACAGGGCTGGCAGGTGCTAGAGAGAGTCGAAGGCGAATTCATTACCTTGTATCAGCCAAGCGCGGGTAAGATATGTCGCTATCCCCGAACCCTCTTCGCTAGCCATTGGCAAGGCAGCGCCGTGCTGCTGGCGGAGGCGACCGAACCGCCGAAACGGCAGCGGTTTGGCTTCGGCTGGTTCGTGCCTTCCATCCGCAAACATGTCAGCCAGTTTAGGAACGTAATCCTAGTGTCTCTGATGCTACAGGTGATCGCCCTGGTGACCCCCATACTGTTCGAGAACGTGATCGATCGGGTGCTGGTCAGCCGCAGCCTATCGAGCCTGCAGGTGCTAGGAATCGCCATGTTGGCTCTGGCTTTGTTCGAGCCCGTCTATGGTTTCCTTCGTTCCTGGCTATTCACCAACCTGGCCAGCAAGGTCAACTCCGAGCTCTCCGGCCGCCTCTATCAGCACCTAATGGCCTTGCCTATGAGCTATTTCCAACAGCGTCAGACCGGTGAGATCATCGCCCGGGTGCGCGAGATGAACCAGATCCGCCAATTTCTCACCGGTTCAGCGCTAACTATGGTGCTGGATTTGGCCTTCGTCGGCCTGTTTGTCGCCGTGATGTTCTCCTACGCCACCGAGCTAACTTGGCTGGTGCTCGGTTCTCTCGTACTCTACTTCCTGTTCTGGCTAAGTGTCGGGCCTGTACTGCGTGCCCGGGTATTGCGAGAGTACGAGCTAGGGGCCGACAACACCGCCTTCCTTACCGAGTCAATCACCGGCATTGAAACCATCAAAACCAACGCCACTGAATCCGGCTTCCTACACCGCTGGGAGCGGCAGCTATCTGCCTTCGTCCGCGCCTCATTCCACGCCAAAGTGGTGGGGATCTTGGCTGGTCAGGGAATCGACCTCATCCAGAAGCTAACCTCCGCCCTACTACTGCTGTGGGGCGTTACTCTAGTCATGGAGGGCAAACTCAGCCCAGGGGAGCTGGTCGCTTTCAACATGCTCTCGGAACACGTGACCCAGCCGATTCTGCGTCTGGCCCAAGTCTGTCAGGATTTCCAGCATACCCTGATCTCGATGCGCAGGATTGGCGACATTCTTGATGAGGAGGGGGAAAGTGGCAATGGCGGCCTGGCCTCCGTACCCAAGCTACAGGGAGGGGTGAGTTTCAGAGGCGTGCGTTTTCGTTACAACGAGGATGGTCGGGAGGTGTTACGCAACCTCAATATCGAGATTCATCCCGGCGAATTCATCGGTATCACAGGGCCGTCCGGCTCGGGCAAATCCACCTTGGCTCGGCTGTTGCAGCGCCTCTATGTACCTCAGCACGGCCAGGTGTTGGTGGATGGGATAGATTTGGCAATCGCGGATCCGGTGGCACTGCGCCGCAACATGAGCGTCGTGCTGCAAGAAAGCGTGCTGTTTGCTGGCAGCATCGCCGAGAACATTCGTTTATGTCGGCCCCAGGCCAGCGATGCGGAAATGTATGAAGCAGCGACTTTGGCCGGTGCCGATGGTTTTATCAAGGCGCTGGACCGAGGCTATGAGACCCAAGTCGGCGAGCGTGGCGGCCAACTCTCCGGGGGGCAACGCCAACGCATCGCCCTAGCCCGAGCACTACTGACCAATCCGGGAATATTGCTACTGGATGAAGCCACTAGCGCCCTGGACTACGAGTCGGAAGCGGCAGTAATGACCAACCTACAACGCATTGCACAAGGCCGTACAGTGATAAGCGTCGCCCATCGCCTTAATACCCTGCGCCATGCCCATCGAATTCTGGTGATCGACCAAGGTCAAGTGATCGAACAGGGCAGCCATGAGCAACTGCTCGCCTTGAACGGGCTTTATGCCCGACTGTGGACCTTGCAAATGAAGGATTCTTAGATCACAGGCGGCCAACCGTGTCCGCCATAACCAGCCATTCTTGAAGCGTTGTAATCCGTAAATATCAAAGTAGGATTTTCCTAAGGAGAACCATTATGCCCAATAACAGCTATCAATCGCTGCTCGCGTCTGCGCAAGCGACCTTTAGAGAGATGAGGAGCAAACCGAAAATCCAAATGCTGGTCCAAGAGATCAAGCAGGGGTTCCGTGAAAATGGTCACAAATGGACCCTTAAGCTGATCCAGCAGCAGAGAATGCTGGAACAGACGCTGGAGAAAAACGCTTATTGGCACTACAGTAATGACAGACCGGTCGGCATCAGTAGCCTCGACAAAAACGAGCAACAGGCATTTGTCAGTTATATCAAAACACTGACAACACGCATCACGACAGTCGACATCTTAGTACAAGGCAATGAGAAAACAGCGCTATCTTCGCAAACGGATGACACCCTAGGCAATGCCGAAGCTTTCCGGATGCTGCCCAAGGATTTTGCGCAACGTTATGGCGCCCGCGGCAAGCTTGGTGCGCGACTGACCATCAACGTTAGCAAGGCGCATTTCAACTTGCTTGCCCGGGCGTTGCCCCAGTTGTTCAATGATGACAATCGCGGCTGGCTGGAACAGGCCAAGATCATGGGGCCGAAAAATCTGGGCAGCCGTACCGACCAAGCCGTGATCTACCTTTCCAGAGCCGGGGTCGAGCATGCTCAAACCATCAGCGCAAAGCTTAGCGAACTGTTACCGGCAACAGCCTTTGTCGAACACACCCCGACTGGTATGTATCGCGTGGGCAAAGGCATTTCCTACTCTGAAACAGCCGAGGGTGGATCGAGCAGTCACGGTCAGTCCCGAGCACAACTGATTGCCGCAGCGGGTACACAGTCCTTACTTACCGATATTCCAATCGAGAAAGCCCTGACGTATACCTTGCAGACGCGCGGGTACGATGTACACATTCCAGCGTTGCTCTCACAAACACTACGGGATAGCGAGCTCAAGGGGAAGCTGGTGCCCATGAGTGGCGGTTCCGAGCCTCGTCAGAGCAGCGCCGACATCCATCAGTTCACCGCCGATCCTGTGTTGTTCGCCAAATCCAACACCATCAGTGCCGAGACATTAATCAGGTCGGGGAGTCTCCCGGCGGAAGGGAACGCCCAGCTAGTGAAAATCCGATCAGGCTTGTACGAGCTCGAATACACCGATCGAAGCGCTAATGATGATGTAGCAACAAGCGTTAACAGCATACCAGCGTATTTTCTCAACTACGACAGCGCCGACCAGGCCAATGCATCACCAGCCTACGTAGACATTCCTAAGCATGAGATCGCGGAGAGCTTTCTATTTACCGGAACGCTATCGGGCAGTTCGGTGGTGGTGACCAGCCTCGATGCCAACACCTACCGGGTCTACCACGACGGCCGAGTCAACAGTTCGCTGCTATACGATAACGTGGTGATGGCAGTGGACTACAAAGATTACCGGGTAGCTGCCACCACCAAAAGCCTCGCTGTGGCGTACATGCAGTATGTCAATGGTGAATGGCAATTGGTGTTCCAGCGCCAGGAGTATCAGCAAGACGGCCAGATGAGCTGGACAAAGCGGCGCGGCGGTGAAGAACCGCTCTCGATCCAGATCGCGGACAGCCAAGTGGTTAAACGCAACCAAGCTCAATTCGCCACTTACCGTGAGCAAGTTCACCAACGACTAAAGAAAGTCGCTGCCCAGTTCGGGGTGTCAGTCGAAGGGATCACCGATGGTGTATACACAGAGGGTGAATTTTCTCCTGATCATCCAGCAATTGCCGAGTGGACTCAGTTACATGCCGAGGTTGACAACAGGATCAACGCGGATATCAAGCAGCTAGTAGACAAACGAAGCAAACTCTATGAGGAGCAACACAATACCTCTCAGCACGCCCTGATTGACCAACAGATAAAGCAGATAGATATCACTCTGGAGTTCTACAAAGCGCAATACGATACGATCCTGCGTGAAGCGAGCTTCGTCGAACAAAGCTGGTTATGGCAGCAGATCAAGTCCAAGAACGGCGTGGCCGCTGTGGTACGGATTGACGATATGTCCATCCAGAACGGTGGGCAGGAGAACATCAACAACGTGGGCGAGCGTTATGCGATCGCCGAGGCTTACCAGCATAATGTGCAAGATGCCGCGTTTGCTGATGGTCTGCGCAACTTCCGCGATATCAGTATCCCGGAGGTGTACGACAGAATGTCAGCCCTGGAGATGAAGCGCCTGTTTCTCAAAGGTCAGCTTACCCCCGAGCAACTGGGTGCCTTGAGCGCTCGCATTACCGAAACTAGCCAGGCTGAATACATCAATAAGGTATTGAAGTGGACTGCTGTGTACAGCGAGGACTTTCATCGCGCCGGTAGCAGCTTCGACCGTCTGATGCCGCAAGACTTCTATCTGTCGCTGACTGGCGATAAGTCCGGCGGCCGTTGCTACCCCTTGGTCAGGGCGATGGCTGTAGCGCTGGCTAGCAGCGGCGAAGCGGGTATCAACAGTCTGGTGGAAAAACTTTTTCTGGCCGCCGCCGATCCCCAAGCGGGCAGTTCCACGCTACTGAAAAACAGTCTACTCAGGCTACACTCCAATATTGAGGCCACGCAAGCGTCAACAGCGCGGGGGCAGGTCAGATTGTCCGAGATGGTTTCCTTACTGAGAAAAGCAACCGGGACCTCGACATTTGCGCTCAATACCCCGAATCATTCAATGATGGTGGGGAGTACGGTCGGAGCCAAAGGGCGTCGTTACTATTTCTATGACCCGAATGTCGGGATTTTTGCCTTCGACAACGCCGCCAACTTCTCCCAAGCCATGAAGCAACACTTGGTAGAGCACAAACTGGCCGTTCACTACGGTTCGCTTAGCAGCCAGTCGGCCCCTGTCTTCAATCTGGTGGAGATCGATGCCAGCAAAATGGCCAAGGTGCCGGTAGGTAACGGCCTGGATGTGGCCGACTTAACCCGCCCCGGTGAGCTGGCTACGGTCATAGAGCAACGGCGGCAGGTTGAGCAGACACTCAACGCCCAGACACGGATTACCGAGGATACCCAATTGCATACCGCGTTGGTGACCCTCGATGCCGAACAGTGGGGAGCAAGGTTCGTCGAGGCCAATACAAGGCTCGCCCAAGAAAACAATCTTGACCAGCGCTGGATGCCGGTGATTGGCAATACCGAGGATCAAGGTGAAGGCCGCTATCGGGTCCAGTTCATCAATCGCGACCAGCCCGAGGAGACCCGTTGGGTGAGCAGCAGCGATGCCACCTTTATCGAATTCCGCCGCTTTGTCGATGAACATGTGCTCACCCTAGGCCAACATTTCACCCTCGAACACAGCCAGATACAGCCCAAAGGCGGTATCGGCGAAGCAGCTCTAGTTGATGGGCTAAACGCCGGGTTTGCGATACAGACATTGATCCAATGGTTTGCCGACAAGAACCGCAACGATGCGGCACGTGGTATCGCTTCGCCTGATCTGTCCACCGCGCTCAAGGTCCACAGCTATCTCAATCTTGTCCAGATGGCTCACGGTGGCGTACAGGACGTGACTAAGGTCACCGAACTGGTGCGTACGGCGTTGCGCAGCGAAGTGGTGGCCGCCGAAACTTCACTCAAGGACTTTACCTCCATCCTGGGGCACACCGTCAATGAAGGCGCAGGCGTGCTGTTTGGCGGCGCTATGGTCGGCCTGGATGCTTATGAGCTGGCCCACGCTGAGAACGATGTGCAGAAGGCGGTGTTCGGTACCCAGCTTGCGTTCGACTCGGCTAGCTTCGTCACTGGTACAGCCGGAGTGGGAGCTGGTTTGGTCGGTGCCTCAACAGCGGGCGCTGTGCTCGGTTCTGGAGGAGTGATCCTTGGCGGGCTCGCAGTGGGCTTTACGGCACTGGCGCAAGCCTTTGGTGCGGTTGCCGAGGATGCCAAGGCGGTAGGCCGTTACTTCAACACGCTCGACAATGCCTATAAAGGCAATGGATATCGGTATGACAACGAAAAGAAAGTGCTGGTGCCCCTGGCTGGGGCTGTGATCAAAACCCTGGATTTGCGCCAGAATCAGATCGACTTCGACAGCCAGTACATTTACCGTACCCATTCCGGCTCTACCGGTTCGGGAAGAATCAATTATTTCTTCTGGATAGGCGACTTTCCAAAGATGGTCCATGACCGCAACCAAGCGATCGAGGTTCGTAGTGGGATCGGTTACAAGGACGTTTCCCACAGGCTCGACCACAGCGACAGCAACGTGCTGATCCTGCCGGGTACCCCAAAGTCCTTCATCAGTTACGAATACATGCAGCTCCCCGGCGCAACTACGCGTCATGATGCCGGTTTTGATGTGATTCGCAGGCTTGAAGAGGATAAGCGGTTCGACTATGACTTCTACATCTTTCCGGGGGAGGTTACGATCCGTAGGATTCATCAGGAGTATGTGGCGACACCAATCGAAGTGGTGCTCGACCAGCGCAACCGGCAACTGATAGCACCCGAGCTGCCCAAGGAATTGCATGGCTACCTGCACTACGAGATCAAGGGCTCAGGTGGTGAATACCTGATTGGGCTGAACGAAGGCACCAGCGTGAAGCTCATGAACGATGGCAGCAGCGCCCCATCGCGCTGGATTATCGACAGCAGCCAACTCGCCAGTGACAGTATCAGTGTGTTGAAGAACCGACTGATAGTTGGTGGAGTGGTGGTCGAACTCGATTCAGACCAGAAAGGGCAGGTGCTGGTGGTCAACCGCAAGGGCGAGGTGCGAAAAGTCGACTTCTCCGACCTGACAACTCAGGTAATAAGCGAAGATGCAAGCAAGTGGCAGGTGCCGGGCCATAGCATTGAGCAGCACCTGAGTGATCTAGCCAAGGCGCATAAGTTACACGGGCAGTATGTGGTGGTGGAGAACTACAACCACAACGGGCGTGATGTTGGTCGGGCGTTCTACGACATAACCAACGAGCGGATGCTGTTCACCGACACCACCCACGAACAGGCCGGGCATGCCCAACTGGGAGCAGTGATGGACAACCATGCTTATTTCTACGACGCCAACAATGCGGCGGCGTGGCGGGTAGACATCGCCACTGGACAGATCGACGCACAATTTGAGCCTTGGTTCAACCAGAATGCGGGCCAGATCAGTCGGCTATGGCAAGAGAGGGATGCGGTCTATCTGGCGCGCCGTTATCAGCTAAAGGGAAGGGAAGCTGAACTGAGTTATCGGATCTTTGATGACCGAATGGAGTTGGTCAGCGCGGTGGGTGATGATGCGCTACTCCAGCTTTCGGCACGTACCGGCCAGCATAGTGATGAGCTCAAGACTATACTCCAGAGCTACGAGCACAATAGCATTCAACGTGAGACTCCGACGTATACGTTGGGCGCACGGCTGATCCAGCCGACCAGTGCGGTGCTGGTCACAATGTTCGGCGTGGATGCGGCTGGCGTGGCACACCGCTACTGGATACGCACCAGCGACGGGACGCTGATCAAGCCGAATCTGGCGCCCCCGGCGGATCAGACCTTGCACTTTGAAGCACACGAACAGGCCCACAGCGCCTGGCCGATCCCGGCCGATCTGGTGTTGGCAGGCAGCATTCCCCACCCTGCGGGCACAGAAGTGTTCTTCTTTTACAGCAAGGAACAGAAAGCTCTGTTCCGTCAGGAAGGTCCCGGCCAGACTGTTCTCGATGCCAACCATCCCAGTGCATTGCGCATCAACACGCCAGCGTTGGCTAATCTGGTCAACCTGAACGGTAACCTGCTCGCCATCACCGAAGACGGTCGTGTGGCCCGGCTTGATGCACTGGGTCAGCTTAATTACGAAGCGGTCAACGAGCATTGGCTCAAGGGGCGTACTCACTGGTGGCAGGATCTGGACAACGTCACCGACGGCAAAGCCACTCTAGCGGTGTTCGGGATCAAGGGCTCCGACGATAAAAACCTACTGCCGGTGTGGTACCACAACGGTCAGGTGGTGGTGGCTTCGGCGGCACTGTCAGGCAAATCGTTGCAATTTCTGGGATTCGAACCAGATGGTACCTCCGCGCGTCTCTTCAAGCCCGAAAGCGGCAAACTATATCGTCAACCAGCCATGACCGCGAATACATTAGCCACGGCTTTTGGTAGCACCGGCCAGATGCTTAGCGCCTCGACGCAACTTCCCGCTGCCAGTGAGTTGACGCCAGAATTACATCTCAAGGCGGCGCAACAGGTCGATACCGGCATGCGCCTGATCACGATCAAGGGCGAGATCTTGCTGCGAACCAACAACGGCGAGTTGCAGCTAGTTGGCGTTGACAAAGGCTGGCAACAAAACAACTTGGCCCAACTACCACAGGTACTTACCAAACTCGCCAACCAGTGGCAAGCCAAAGGGGTTCTGACTTTACAGGACAATCAGGCGCCAGGCTGGTTCGATATCGGCAGCAGTCAGATGTTTTCGGGTAATGGAATCCCTGTCTCGAACAATCTGCGCTTTGTGGGGATCGCCGCAGGCGAAAAGGCGGCATATGTGTACAGCCCGACGGCCCAAACACTGTATCAGATCAAGGACGGCGGTGCGCAAATGCTCAACAAGTTTACGAGCGTGGAACGTGTCGGTTCGTCCCTTCTGCTTCAAGGCGGAGGAGTTGGCGGCAGCAAAGATGATCTGACGCCACCAATCATTACCGGTGTCGACAGTCTGGTGCTGCATGGCGGAGCCGATAGCGATACCTACCGCCTCAACAAGGCGATGTGGTCCCATTACCGTACAGTGGTCATCAACAACAATGACTCGGGACTGGCTCCAGACCGCCTGATCCTGCCGTTGGCTGATCCGAAGAGCATTCTGGTGAGCCGCCAGGATGACGACTTGATGTTAACCGATTCCAGTAACGAAACAGCTCTGGTGGTGCGTCAGGTATTTGGCAGTCAGGCTATGGCCCATCGGCATCTACAAATCGAGCTGGAAGGCTCCTCGTCGGTGATCAACTTGGACCACCTGATCGAGGGCTTTACCCAACGGAGTTACACCAAGGAAGGTCTGATGGAACTGTCTTGGGCCAGCCAACAACCCGTCATCACAGCCCATGCCGTTGCCCCAGACATAGAGGGGTCGAGCCTGGCGAAGTTGAGCGGAGCTATGGCTTCGTTCCCTGATACCGGCGGTGCCCGCGAGCACCTGCCGCAAAACCGTCAAGCTTCGCAGTCGATGCTAGTACCATCACTGTCCTAAGGTAATACCTAAAACAGCAGAAGGGGCGAAATGCCCCTTCTTGTCCAGACATCAGACAAACCTCCTTCTTGATATTTAGGCTGTTGCAGCCAACAAACACGGTATTTGGACCTTCTGCAAGCTACGGAAACGAGCATAGCGGTGCGTATGCACTTGGGGTTATTTTTACCGAAATTTCACGTAATTTTAAATAAAGTAGATAAAAATCAGAAATATTATTTCGATAATAACCCCCCTCATATTAATATATTTACTGTGAAAATTTTTTCCAACATATATTCCGTCGATATAATTACTAAAGGTTTAGAAATAAAGTGCATAATCTGAATTTATACAAATATGAAATTCAGGTTACTTAGTTGTGCCATTTATAAACTGTCTAATTGGCAGGGACTATTAACATTACAAGGGGAGTTATTTATAAATAAAAAGTTAGATTTCCAATCTAAAATGAAAAATAATATTTTAAAAATGCAATATAACCCGTGAAATAGTTTAGAATGCATTATTACATATAACTTTATATTCCTCGGCAAACACTTTCATACTTTATAAAAAAATCCCAACATTACCAAGATTGAAATGAATATTTTTAACTTCAAAATTTTGACAAATTTTATAAAAGCGATGCACTTAATGTGCAAGTTACAAAATCATACAAATTATAAAACTATTAAAGAGGGTATTTTTATGTTCAAGAAATTATTGGTAGTCGGAGCATTAGTATCAGGTATTGCATTAACTGGAGGAATTGGAACTGCATTGGCAATTCATGACTGCCCGCCAGATGATGTAAACGTAATAGACGTAGATAGTTCGGGCGTGCTGTATCAGACATATATTACCGTTCGTCATTATGACAATTTCTCTAATGTATTTACTCGATATGAACCTAAATTTAATAAAGTAATTAAATGGTATTTTAAAGAGTATGATTCAGATTGTGATGATAATGGAACTCCTGCCTACGCCGCTCGCTACCAAGGTAGAGAAGCAAATTAAACTCTACCGAAAAGCCTATTATAATAGGCTTTTCAGACCGCTGACAAACCTCGTTGAAAATAACGGAGCTTTTGCTTTTATCATGAATAATAACATTTACCGCATCCAAACATTGATTGCTGCACATTACATTGCAATTATTATGCAAAACCACACCAGATTTAAATAAAATAAAAAATAATAACAATAGTAAAATCTTGACTAAATAACTTATATTGAAATTATTATTTCATTTATTTTTCAATAATAATCCGGTATAAAAATATATACCGGATTATCATATCAAGATTACATTATTAATATATTAGTACTATACCGTCTCCTTATCACAACCGGTTGCCAACGCCATATTCAAAGCCTGAGCTAAAACAGTTTTATTCTCATTATTTTCCAATAAACTAAAATGATCACCCGGAATAGCAATGAGTTTAAGTGAAGTATCAGCTATTATCTGCGCCCAACCTAACGACGGATCGATATTTAAAGACTCTGGCTCTTCATCCGTCACAAAAGAAATAGACGAGTAAGATTCCGTCGCATAAAATTGATGCAACGTTACCGCTATTACTTGTGGCTTATAATCTCTGACTATTTGCTCATAATGCTCTATCTGTTCCCAACGTTTAGCTATTAAGTCAGCACTCAAATTAACGGGATATAACGCCAGCTCCTGAGCCGCTGCAATAAACTGTACCAAATTCAACTCATCGATTCGCTGGTATAATGCCGCAATCTCTTCTTTACACGCCTCCCCTGACTGCCGGGCCAGTTCAATAAAGAAATGATGTTTGGGGGGCATGGCCTCTTTCTCAAAATAATGAGGCGCAGGCGTATCAATCAAGCCCAGGAAATTAACCCGCTCGCCAGCACTCAAAAGCTGTTGGGCAATGGCATAAGCCAATATTCCACCAGAAGAGTAACCCCCTATCCGATATGGGCCTACCGGTTGAACGATTTTCATCAGGGTGATCATTCTGGCAGCTTGCTCTTCCATCGTTGACATCAGTTCTTCACTGATGGAAGGCCAAGGCAGCGCATAAATCGGGTAGCCCGACGAAATATGCTCAGCCAGCCCGAAAGCATAGGAGTAGTCACCCATGCCACTGGGAACAAAGAACAGCGGCAACCCTGTTCCATCAGGTCGTACCGATATAGCGCTGTTTTGCGGCTGAGACAGTAAATCTGAGGTGATTTTTGCGGCCAGTTCAGCCAGCACCGGGAATTGGAACAAGATATTCAATGTGCAAACCATCCCTCGACCAGCGGCAATATTCGTCATTCGCATAGCGAGCAGTGAATGGCCTCCCAATGCGAAGAAATTGTCATGGCGGCTGACCTGCTCAATACCCAATAACCCACACCAAATCGCCGCCAGAGCTGTCTCAGTTTCCCCTTGTGGCGCTTCATAGACCTGACGGGAAAAATCTTCCTCCCTCGGTGCTGGTAATGCCCGGCGATCTAGCTTACCGTTCGGGGTTTGCGGGAAGGCATCCAGACACACAAAAGCTGACGGCACCATATAATCCGGCAAAATAGCACTCAGATGCGCACGCAAACTGGCTGTCAGACCTTCGTTCGCTTCCGCTACCACATAGGCGACCAAATGCTTGTCACGGCCATCCTCCCACACCAACACCGCCGCCTCTTGCACCGCCGGGTGTTCCAACAACCGGATTTCAATCTCCCCTAGCTCAATCCGGAAACCCCGAATTTTTACCTGCTCGTCGTTACGACCCAAGAATTCCAGATTGCCATCTGGCAAGTAACGGGCCAAATCCCCGGTGCGATACATCCGCGCACCAGATACCGGACTAAAGGGATCAGCTATAAAACGTTCTGCGCTCAATTCCGGCTGGTTCAGATAACCCCGTGCTACACCGACGCCACCAATATACATTTCACCAACACAGCCTAATGGGACAGGCTGCTCGTATTTGTCCAGTAGGTAGACACAACTATTTTTAAGCGGTCGGCCGATAGAACTATCATCTGTCGGGGATAATATCTCCTTACAGGTCGCCGTCACGGTATTTTCCGTTGGGCCATAAGCGTTCAATAGTCGGGGTCGGTAGCCTTCCTGCATAAACCAGTCCTGAATAGCGCTCTTTTTGACCGCTTCACCGCCAATAATGATAAACCTGAGGCAATCCGGTAGCGTTAATCCATTATCTTTGGCAATCAGTTCAGACCAAAATAACGCCGGCAGCGACATCACTGTGATACGGTTCTGCCTAGCTAAAGCAATAAATTCCTGCATAGAAGTCAACCAGCGATCATCACGCATGACCAATGTGGCGCCATTACACAATGACAAGCAGCACTCTTCTACTGAAACATCAAACGCAAAAGAGGCAAATTGTAATAACCGATCTTGCGCAGTGACTGCATAAGTCTCATTAAAACCCAGATGACGTTGATACACCGCCTGATGTTCTATCATCACCCCTTTCGGCTGCCCGGTTGAGCCGGAAGTGTAAATCACATAGGCCAGATGCTGTGGTGTCAATGTAGTCACCAATGGATTGCTGTCCGGTTGGTTTGGCAGGGTATTCAGCGTAAGTACGGTCAATCCGGTCAGCACTTCTTCGCCAAGCGTCGCCCGGCCAGCTTCATCAACCAGTACCACTGACGGAGCCGTATCATCCAGAATATACGCCAGACGTTCTCCCGGATAAGTCGGGTCCAGCGGCACATAAGCCCCACCGGCTTTTAGCACTGCCAACAAAGCCACCACTATCGCCGGTGAACGTGCCATGCAAATCGCCACTCGCTGATCCGGTATGACGCCCAATGCAATCAGTTGATGAGCAAGGCGGTTGGCGCGAGCATTTAACTCGGCATAACTGAGAGTCTGCTCTTCATAGACTAATGCGGTCGCTTCCGGGGTTTTCTTTACCTGCTGCTCAAACAGTTGGTGAATACATAATGGATCAGGATAAGGGGTCTCAGTAGCATTCAAGGTTTCCAGTAGCAGTGTCCGTTCCGTTTCAGGCAGGACGTTCAGCATACGTACCGGCGTCTCCGGGGCCTGTTCAAGCGCTTCCACCAGACTTTCCAGCGCCTGCTGCATATAACCGCATAGTCGCTCTGGCTCAAACGGCTGCACCACCAGAGCGGTCAGCCCTAATGTGAACCCCCCATCCTCCACCGACAGCCCAAATGGATAGTTAGTCCGCTCCTGCCCTTCCAAAAATTCAACGCCTGTGATGATGTCATCCGATGTTGCCGATAAGGTATTATGTCGATAATTGAACAGAGCACTAAAGAGCGGCGTACCGCTGGCAATACCACTGCACCGCTGAGCCAGCGCCAGTGAGGCATGCTCATGCTCCAGCAACCCGGCCAGTCGCAAATGTACCGCACGCACGCTATCCTGTACCGGGGTATCATCGATATCCAGTCGCAACGGCAAGGTATTCATAAACAACCCCATGCCATTGTCTGCTCCATCTCCCGCCTCCATGCGCCCAAACAGGACGGTGCCAAACACCACTTTCTCTTGCCCGCTGGTATGCGATAGTACCTGTGCCCAAGCCAGATGACACAACGCCGCCAGACTGACCCCCAAATGCCGGGCCTGACTACGCAGACGATCATTCAGCTCAGGCGTCAACATCCGGTGAGATTCTCTCATCTGAGAGCCGTCCCGATGCACCTCCGCCAGTCCGAATGGGAATGTTGGCTCATCCACCTCCGCCAACATGTCGGTAAAGAAACGGGTATGTGCTGCCTGATCCCCCTTCAACCGGGTCTGAGCCACCAGATTGCGGAAAGGAACCGGCGCTGGCAAGCGATCCCCCTGCCCGGCAAAATGCGCCAGCATTTCACGATGCATCACTTCCAGCGTTTCATGGTCGCCAATCAAGTGATGCTGCAATTCCAGTAAGAACCAGCGGCCATCGGTTTCCTGAGCGATGATAAAATCTAGTAGCGGTGCCTGACTCAAATTAAGACGATAATGCTCCGGATCAAAACGCCGGGTTAACTGGTCAATGACTGGGCCGTCAGCCGGGTCTAACGTCAATTCCGTCACTGGCAACCGAGCCTGACGCCAGACCACCTGCGCCGGAACTGATAGTCCTTGCCAGATAAAAGCCGTCCGCAGGATGTCATGGCGATCAATTGCTTGTTGTACCGCCGCCAGATAACGCTCCAATAGAGAACGATTCTCAAAGATCACCGGATAGAGCAACAGATATGGGTCGCCTTTCTGCTCCAACAAGTGATGGAACAAGATACCGTCCTGCAACGGTGACAAGGCATAGATATCCTGAATATTAGCCACGCCACCCGGTACCTGTCTGACGATGCGATCAATATCAGTCTGAGTCAGATCAATCAGCGGCAACATTTCCGGCGTCAGCGCCGTAGTGGCCGAAGTGATGACGTTAGGCGGCACCACTACAGCCTGATGCTGTCCCAATGTTTGGGCCAAGTCTGACAACACCGGAAATTGGAACAGATCTCGCGCCGTCAGTGTCAACCCCAAGTGACGCAAGCGTTCAATCATGCGTACCGCGAGCAATGAATGACCGCCCAACACAAAGAAGCTGTCATGTCGGCTAATCTGCTCGATGCCCAATAATTCACTCCAGATGGCCGCCAAAGCTATCTCAGCTTCCCCTTGCGGCGCCTCATAGACCTGACGGGCAAAATCCTCTTCCCGCGGCGCCGGTAATGCCCGGCGATCTAACTTACCATTCGGGGTCTGCGGGAAGGTATCCAGACGTACAAAGGCAACCGGTACCATATAATCAGGTAAAATCGTACTCAAGTATTCACGTAAATCAGCTGCCAATCTCTCATGCGCTTGCGCTGCCACATAGGCGACCAGCCGTTTGTGCTGCCCGTCATCCAGTGCCAGCACCGCTGCCTCTTGTACCGCTGGGTGTTCCATCAACCGAGTTTCAATCTCCCCCAGTTCAATTCGGAAGCCTCGAATTTTTACCTGTTCGTCGTTACGACCCAGGAATTCCAGCTCACCACCCGGCAAGTAGCGGGCCAAATCGCCAGTGCGATACATCCGCGCACCGGATATCGGACTAAAGGGATCGGCTATAAAACGTTCCGCGCTCAATGCAGGTCGGTTCAGATAGCTCCGCGCCACACCCACGCCGCCAATATACATTTCGCCAACGCAACCGAATGGAACGGGCTGACCGTATTTGCCCAGCAGGTAAATACAGGTATTTTTAACCGGCCGCCCGATAGAATGATCATCTGTCAGGGATAATATCTCCTTACAGGTCGCCGTCACGGTATTTTCCGTCGGGCCATAGGCGTTCAATAGTCGAGGGCGGTGGACTTCCCGCGTAAACCAATCCTGAACGGCGCTCTTTTTCACTGCCTCCCCCCCAATGATGATGAGTCTGAGGCAATCTGGTAACGGTAA
This sequence comes from Photorhabdus kleinii, assembly GCF_025384885.1. Lineage (NCBI taxonomy): Bacteria > Pseudomonadati > Pseudomonadota > Gammaproteobacteria > Enterobacterales > Morganellaceae > Photorhabdus > Photorhabdus kleinii. The sequence continues at coordinate 51,732 of NZ_JAJAFY010000018.1, read as the reverse complement.
TCTATTGTCTCTGGCAACCAGTTCGGACCAAAATAACGCCGGCAGAGACATCACTGTGATACGGTTTTGCCCGGCTAAGGCAATAAATTCCTGCATCGAAGTCAGCCAACGCTCATCACGCATCACTAACGTGGCGCCATTACACAATGATAAGCAGCATTCCTCTACCGAAACGTCGAACGCAAAAGAGGCAAATTGTAATAACCGGTCTTGCGCAGTGACGGCATAGGTCTCATTAAAACCCAGATGACGTTGATACAGCGCCTGATGTTCTATCATCACCCCTTTCGGCTGCCCGGTTGAACCGGAGGTATAGATGACATAAGCCAGATGTTGTGGCGTCAGCTCGGCTACCTGTGGGTTACTATCCGGCTGATCTGGCAAAATATGCGAGTCAAGTACCGTCAGCCCGGCCAATGCCAGTTCGCCAAGCGCCGCCCGGCCAGCTTCATCAACCAATACCACTGACGGGGCCGTATCATTCAGGATATACGTCAGACGTTCTCCCGGATAAGTCGGGTCCAGCGGCACATAAGCCCCACCCGCTTTCAGCACCGCCAACAAGGCCACCACTACCGCCGGTGAACGTGCCATGCAAATCGCCACCCGCTGTTCCGGTATGACGCCCAATGCAATTAGTTGGTGGGCAAAGCGGTTGGCGCGAGCATTTAATTCGGCATAACTGAGCGTTTGCCCTTCATAGACTAACGCGGTCGCTTCCGGGGTTTTCTCTACCTGTTGTTCAAACAGTTGGTGAATACATAATGGATCAGGATAAGGGATTTCAGTGGCATTCAAGGTTTCCAGCAACAGTGCCCGCTCCGTTTCAGGCAGGACGTTCAGCACACATACCGGCGTCTCCGGGGCCTGTTCAAGCGCTTCCACCAAACTTTCCAGCGCCTGTTGCATATAACCGCATAGTCTCTCTGGTTCAAACGGCTGTACCACCTGAGCGGTCAGCCCCAACGTGGAACTCCCATCCTCCACCGACAGACCAAATGGATAGTTGGTCCGTTCCTGTTCGCCCAAGAATTCAATCCCGGCCATCGTCTCATCCAGTGCCGCTGGTTGCTCATTATGGCGATAGTTGAACAGAGCGCTAAAGAGTGGGGTTTCACCCTGTACCCCACTGCACCGCTGGGCCAGCGCCAGTGAAGCATGCTCATGCTCCAGCAATTCAGCCAATCGTAGATGCACCGCCCGTACGCTATCCTCTACCGGGGTCTCGTCAATATCCAGTCGCAACGGCAAGGTATTCATAAACAATCCCATGCCATTGTCTGCCCCTTCCCCCGCCGCCATACGCCCAAACAGGACGGTGCCAAACACCACTTTCTCTTGCCCGCTGGTATGCGACAACACTTGCGCCCAAGCCAAATGACACAACGCCGCCAAACTGACACCCAAACGCCGGGCCTGACTGCGCAGGCGATCATTTAACGTAGCGGTCAGCATCCGGTGGGATTCTGTCATGCGAGATCCGTCACGATGCACCTCCGCCAGCCCGAATGGCAACGTCGGCTCATCCACCGCCGCCAACATGTCGGTAAAGAAACGGGTATGCGCTGCCTGACTCACCCCCAACCGGGACTGAGCCACCAGATTGCGGAAAGGGGCCGGCGCTGGCAGGCGCTCTTCCTGCCCGGCAAAATACGCCTGAACTTCACGGTGCATCAATTCCATCGTTTCATGGTCGCCGATCAAGTGATGCTCCAATTCCAGTAAAAACCAGCGGCCATCAGTTTCCTGAGCAATAACAAAATGCAGTAACGGGGCCTGACTCAGGTCAAGACGATACTGTCCCGGATCAAAACGCCGGGTTAACTGGTCAATGACTGGGCCGTCAGCCGGGTCTAGCGTCAGTTCCGTCACCGGCAACTGTGCCCGGCGCCAAACCACTTGTGCCGGGGCTGATAAACCTTGCCAAATAAAAGCCGTCCGCAAAATGTCATGACGATCAATCGCCTGTTGTACCGCCGCCAGATAACGGTCCAGCAGAGATCGGTTAGCAAAGACCACCGGATAGAGTAACAGATACGGGTCGCCTTCCTGTTCCAACAGGTGGTGGAACAGGATACCGTCCTGCAACGGCGACAACGCATAGATATCCTGAATATTGGTCATCCCGCCCGGTACCAGCTCAACGATGCGATCAATATCAGTCTGAGTCAGATCAATCAGTGGCAACATCTCCGGCGTCAGCGCCGTGGTGGTGGGAGTGATGACGTTAGGCGGTATTACCACGGCCTGATGTTGTCCCAATGCTTGGGCCAGCGCTGACAACACCGGCGACTGAAACAGATCACGCGCAGTTAATGTCAGCCCCTGGTGACGCAGGCGTTCAATCATGCGTACAGCAAGCAATGAATGGCCGCCCAATGCAAAGAAACTGTCATGTCGGCTTATCTGCTCAATGCCCAATAATTCACGCCAGATAGCCGCCAAGGCGATCTCAGCCTGCCCTTGTGGCGCTTCATAAATCTGACGGGCAAAATCTTCCTCTCCTGGTGCCGGTAATGCCCGGCGATCCAATTTGCCGCTCGGGGTCTGCGGGAAGGTATCCAAACACACAAAAGCGACCGGAACCATATAGTCAGGTAAACTCGCACTCAAGTATTCACGTAAATCAGCAGCTAATTTCTCATGCACTTGTGCCGCCACATAGGCGACCAGCCGTTTGTGCTGCCCATCATCCAGTGCCAGCACCGCCGCCTCTTGTACCGCCGGGTGTTCCACCAAACGGGTTTCAATTTCCCCCAACTCAACCCGGAAGCCGCGGATTTTAACCTGCTCATCGTTACGGCCCAGGAATTCCAGCTCACCGTCCGGCAGGAAGCGGGCCAAATCCCCAGAGCGATACATCCGCGCACCAGATACCGAGCTAAAGGGGTCCGGCAGAAAACGTTCCGCGCTCAATGTAGGCCGATTCAGATAACCCCGTGCCACACCCACACCACCAATGTACATTTCGCCAATGCCACCCAATGGAACCAGTTGCCCCTCTCTGTCCAACAGATAGATGCGGGAATTTTTAACCGGCCGACCGATAGAACGGGCATCTTCCGGGGATAATATCTCCTTATAGGTCACCGTCACGGTATTTTCCGTCGGGCCATAACCATTCAACAACCGGGGCCGGGAGCCTTCCTGCATAAACCAATCCTGAACCGCGTTCTTTTTTACCGCCTCACCACCAATCATGACGAGCCGGAGGCAATCCGGCAACGGTAACCCGGGATCTCTGGCCGCCAGTTCGGACCAGAATAAAGTCGGCAGAGAAATGATCGTAATACGATGTTGCCGGGTTAAAGCAATAAATTCCCGTACCGAAGCTAGCCAGCTATCATCCCGGATAACCAGTGTGGCCCCGTTACACAATACCGAGAAAAATTCCTCTACTGAAACATCAAACGCAAAAGCGGCAAATTGCAACACCCGATCTTGCGCAGTGACGGTATAAGTATCATTAAAGCCCAGGTAACGCTGATAAATCGCCTGATGTTCTATCATCACCCCTTTCGGCTGCCCGGTTGAACCGGAGGTGTAAATCACATAGGCCAGATGCTGTGGTGTCAATGCAGTCACTAAGGGATTGCTGTCCGGTTGGTCAGGTAGGATATTCGGGTCAAGCACGGTCAACCCGGCTAGCACGACATCACCCAACGCTGCCCGCCCGGTCGCATCAGCCAATACCACTGATGGGGCAGTATCATTTAGGATATACGCCAGACGTTCCGCCGGGTAGGTTGAATCCAGCGGCACATAGGCCCCACCCGCTTTCAGCACCGCCAGCAGCGCCACCACCATCGCCGGGGAGCGTGCCACACAAATCGCTACCCGCTGGTCCGGTACGACACCCAATGCAATCAATTGGTGCGCCAGCCGGTTAGCGCCAGCATTTAATTCGGCATAACTGAGGCGCTGCCCTTGATACTCTAACGCTGTGACCTCTGGGGCTTGCTCTACCTGTTGCTCAAATAACTGATGAATACATAACGGATCAGGATAGGGGGTTTCTGTCGCGTTCCAAGTTTCCAGTAGCAATGTACGTTCAGCCTCTGGCAACAAATTAAGCTGCCCTATAGGCATTTCATCCCCCGTCCTTTTCGATGCTGCCAGCACCTGTAAGTGCTCGCTCATCCGCAAAACGACTTCCGTGCTCAGGCGGTTTTCATCGTAGATCCAACGAAAACCCCCTTGTGCATTTATCTGGAGGGTCAACAATTCGCCGGATACTTTTTGATCACGTGGCCTATCACCCTTTATCAACGAGACAGCGATTCGCCACGGCCGACTTGTTGCCAACGCCGGGATAGCATGCAATGAAGGAGAGCAAGAGAAGAGATCGCAACTAAATGTGCCGTGCTGCGCCAACCGAGACAACTCATCATCAACCCAGCCAGCTACCTCACGCCAAGGCTTATCAAACGCGACCTCAACAGCCATAGGCACCACCGGTGCCAGATTTACCGATTCATCTTTTACCTTATCCACGCTCCAACCGATTTGGAATACGGTCTGCTGAGTCAAACGCGCAAGGTAAATGACAAAAGTCTGCAACAACATTCGCAATGGCTCCTCTTCACCATTTTTTGGCAAAGGGGGCTGCCAAGCGCTCATTGCCCATATGGGTTCTGTTTGTTCTCCGGCGGTTTCGAAAGGTAACTGGAGGGGTTGCAAAGCAGCAAGACGCTCATACCAGAATAATTCACTGGATGTGAGTCTCTGAAGGATATTCTTTGTATTTCGAGTTTGTTGTGAAACGTCATTTGCATCGGTTATATTTTTTGACGTCTGAGTTTTAAACGCACTTCCCACTTTAGCAATATTATTTTTCATCTACTACTACCTCAACGAATCTGTTAGAAATTTGAGAACCGTCATTTCCGACAGTCATCACTAATGTTTCTCTCCTACTTCTTGCCCAAAAATAAAAATGGACACATCTGCTATCCATCCAAGAGACTCAGATATCGGATGCCACAGCCTGATTAATAACGGCCACTTAGCCCATCTTCAATACCAATTATCCTGACAACAGAATGAGACATTCCATTTTTGTTCCTATTTTTCAGATAAGCTCAATTAATTCACTGCAATTTTTGTTGACTGTTCCTAAATTCCATAATTAAAAACTTAACCATTACTTACATTTATTATTCATAATTACCAAATAACCTTTAACTTTATCTGACTGCAATTAATACCTGATTAAAATAATTTCAAAAACAAATTAAGCATTTTAAAGATAAAACAGACTAATTTATATTTAATTATCAAAATATTATAATCATCTGTGAAATAACCCTTCGCCACAATAATAAAAGTATATACTAATTCCAAATACACTTATTCAAGAGGCATAAAATTACCCTGTGCATTCAATTATATCAAAATATAACGCCAAGCTAAAAATAATTCATAAAAAATTATTTTTCAACAATAAGACAATACCGCTAACGAATATACCACAAATAGATAAATACAAATTACATTTAACTTAATTACATATTGTTTTGTAATAATTATAACATGAAAAAAATATAAATGTTATTATATCCATAATCACCAAGAAACAATGAAAAATTAAAATAACTTAATTTTTCATTGTTTCATAATAATACACAGTGCAATCTATATCCTATTCAATAATATTTACTATCGCATAAATTAGATACCCTCCAATTTAAATAATTTAATTTTAAGATACCCTATATCTAATTCAAATTTTAAATATAAAAAATAACTTTTTCACTATGTATATTTATAACTAAATACCTACATTAAATTATTTATTAAAATCACAACAAACCAATAACAACATTAATTTAAACTTTATGATTGATATTATTTTAAAAATAACATGGATATTAACACTTATGATCCAACATAATATAAGACATTCTCCACCAAGTAATTAACAGCAAAGTATCCTCCTCAGATTTTTATATTTAAATTGTTCAAGGTTAGCTATTTATGCCTTCTATAACTCACATCCTTAAATGTTAATGATAAAGCCGCTAAAATAGCTGGAATGGATAAAATGGCAAAAATAGTGCTATAACTTAATTCAAGCCTGATCAATTCTGCGCCAAATAAAGTACCGAAAATCCCACCAAATCTTCCAAATCCTAACATCCAGGCAACCCCCGTTGCCCTACAATGAGTCGGATAAAATTGTGCAGAGATTGATCCCATAGACGCCTGAGCGCCATTCATCGTTATCCCGGCAAGAAATATAAGAATACTCAATAATAATACATTTTCTTCCTGACCAATAAAAAAGACCAAAATACCAGCTAGGGCATAATTAGTTGCAACTACTTTATGAGGATTAATTCGATCCATTAACCAACCGGAAAAAACCGTGCTTATTACACCTCCCAAAGGAAATAATGCTGTCAATGTTGCAGCCATGCTAATACTGAAACCAACATCGTTCATTAAAAACGGCATCCAACTTGTCAGAACATAAAAAACCAATGCTCCCATGCAATAGGTTATCCATAACATTGTCGTCCCAACTAAGAATCGATTGGATAAAACCGTTTTAATTGACGACTTATGTATAATTTCTTCTTCATCAAAGGTAAACTTGTTTATATCATTTAAAGCACTACCGGTCATTTTAGACAAAATTCGTCTTATATTATTGTTATCCTCGGAACCACCTTGCAAAACCAAATACCTAAGTGACTCAGGTAATAGAGAAAAGAGAAATAGAGATAGAAATAACGGCAGAATACCCCCTAAAATCAAAACTCCCTGCCAACCAAAATGGGGAATAATCCATGCAGAAATTATCCCACCCACCGCTGCGCCAAGAGGAAAACCACAAAAAACGATATTTATTAACAAAGATCGCCGATTCTCTGGTGCATATTCAGATATTAAAGTTATTGCATTTGACATTGCCGCACCAAGACCTAACCCAGTCAAAAAACGCAAAATAGTTAATGTCTGTATTGAATCTGCAACAGCGGTAGCAAGACTAAGCAGGCCAAAAACAGTAACCGATATTGTCAGCACTGACTTTCGACCAAACCGATCTGCAAGTGGACCAGAAAAAATCGAGCCCAACGATAACCCAAAAAGGGCGGCGCTCATAGTCGGCCCAAGAATAGCCCCTTCTACTTTAAAATCGTTGACCACTGCTGGTGCAATATACCCCATTAATACCGTGTCAAAACCATCAATAACAACAATTAAGAAACATAGAATTAATACCTGCCATTGAACTTTCGAAAATTTTTGATTATTAATAATATGTTGAATACTGACTGTTTTAGTGCTATTCACCTTGAACCACCAATGCCCAAAAATTCACTACTCTTAATTATAAAGATAAATTATCCGTTTAATAACAGATGTAAAGAAAATTTATTTTTAATGTTTTCTGTATTACTTTTATTTACATTCACATTATCACAATAAAAAAACATAATTGACGTTATTATTTTCAATTTATAACATTCCCATGAAATATTTCTATTGACTGACAGTCATGTCTTTAATTTAAAATCTCTGTCCTCTGGTGTGGGTAAACTGTTCCAGTTGTTCTCTGGCTGCCGCGATGACGCGCGGATGGCGGTGACCGATATTCACCACGGCAATACCGGCGGCAAAATTGATATAACGTTGCCTCTGAACGTCCCAAATTTCAGCGTCTTCCGCACGCTCCGCATAGATTTGTGTGGTCACGCCCACGCCTCTTAAAACAGCCGCACTGCGTTTATAGGGAATTATCACTTTTATTCCCTGACGTTTTAACCGGTTGTGTAATGAGTAATGAGTGGCTGGCGTAACCTTTATCAGCAATCACCGCTTTTGAACGCCGTTTCATAAAACCGTTTTTACGCTGAATACCCAGACCATCCAGCAGGCGTATTGCATATTGACTTTCGTGACATTGACCGGCACTGAGTACCACATTTACACAACTGGCAACTATACCCAATGGATTTCAAGATGCATCGCGACGGCAAGGGAGAGAATCTCCGGGAGCATAGCAAACTATGTGACCGGGGTGAGCGAGTGCAGCCAACAAATGAGGCAACTTGAAAGATAACGGGTATAACCAGAATACTGTTCGTCATAATAATAGTTCAGAGTCTGCATCTCTTGATGTCCATAAAGTTAAAAGTGATGTTGAATTTGATAGTATTCACGACTTCTTTAATGGATTAATTGACACAGCTATTGATGATAAGTTAAATCCCGATTTAACAGTCAATTGAGAAACCAAAGATAATAAAGTGTGGTTATTTCATTTAAGAGAAGGGATAAAGTGGTCTGATGGTTCTTCTATTACGGCCCATGATATGGTTTTTAGTTGGCAACGTTTAATTGATCCCGGGGTTTGAGGTGAATAGACCCCTATATGAACATCTGTAGGGTGTGTTAAAGTTAAACTTGGAGTTTTAGGATATGATGAACGATGAAGAAGAACACCACGCCTACATTGCATGATGCTATTTTTAAGCAGTTCTTGACACATCCAGATACCGCCAGGGACTTTCTGCAATTTCATCTGCCGCCGATGTTACTTAAAGTATGTGATCTGGAAACGCTGCAACTGGCGTCAGGGAGTTTTATCGAAGACGATCTTCGACCGTACTACAGCGACGTGTTGTATTCGTTGAAAGCAGGTAAAGGTGACGGCTACGTGTATTGTCTGATTGAGCATCAGAGTTCCCCGGATAAGCATATGGCGTTTCGGTTGCTACGTTATGCGATCGCTGCAATGCAACGTCATCTTGATGCTGGTCATAAAACGTTACCTCTGGTGATACCAGTATTGTTCTACCAAGGAAAAGTCAGTCCATATCCGTATTCAATGAGCTGGTTGCAGGAATTTGATGACCCTAAGCTAGCCAGCGAACTCTACAGTAAAGATTTCCCATTGGTGGATATCACCGTCATTGCCGACGACGAAATCATGAAGCACCGACGAATGGCCGTGCTTGAGCTGCTGCAAAAACACATTCGGCAGCGCGACCTGGCTGATTTGCTTGAGCAATTGGTCACATTATTGCTTGAAGGATACACCACTCAGGAACAACTGGTTTCTGTGATAAACTACATGTTGCAGGCGGGAGAATCCCACGACCCGACTGCTTTGTTGAATACTCTGGCATTACGCATGCCACAGCATGAGGAAGCTCTGATGACTATCGCAGAAAAACTCCGCCTTGAAGGCGAACAACGCGGGATTCAGAAAGGTATACAGTTGGGTGAACAGAAAGGTATACAGCTGGGCGAACAAAAAGGCCGTAAAGAGGAAGCGATTAAGATTGCCCGCACTATGTTGGCTAATGGTCTTGATCGCACGACCGTTATGAAAATGACTGGCCTTTCCGAAGACGAACTGGCGCAAATTCGCCACTAATTCTGACACCAGTAAGAATCCCATTAAGGGCATTGGCTATATAATCATAATACGAGATCCCAATATCGGGATCTCAGGAATTCCTAATCAATTGTCTTAATTGCTCTTTTATGATTTTTCCACTTGCGTTTCTGGGTAAAGTTAAAAAAGTATATCCCTTAGGGCGCTTATACCGCGCCATTACCGTACAAATATAATTTATTGCACTAAATAACTTTCCAAAATAGTGCTCCCTTCGTACAACTCCTTGTGTAGCAAGAGTTGTAAGCTACACATAGTTGAGTTATGAGTTAGTACGGTTTATCAGGCATCAGATTTGCACTGTTCGGATATTAATCGAATAGACCAACTGTATCGGTATTATGAAATTCTATTTAGCTAATGACTATGTTTAGATACGAATTAATAATTTACCCATCGTAATATTCTTAGCTGAAATAACTAGAATCATCCCGTCTATGAAATTGACTTCTCGACCTGTACCATATGTAATCTCTCTGCCACTATTTCACATGCGTCAAGTAATGAATAAAATAAGTTTTCTAATTCAGTTCGACTTCCAATAAGCAATTTTTGCTTTAGCGTGTTCTCACATTCTTTTAGGTTTTGCGTATATTTAATAATGTCGGTGAGAATTTCGTTGTCTCTGTAGTATTCCAAAACCTGAGTTTTCTTAGTTGGGTAGAAACCACCTTTCAGGATTTGCAAAGGTCTTAAGCAGCCGTGATCAGTGAGTTTCATCATCAATCCAAGCATATAATGTGCCCGATGTCCATATGTACCAGAAATCAGATAAGAACGAGCTATTTGCCTTATAGTAAATAGATTGTTGATAATGCCATATACATCACCTTTCAATGACGGTTTCATTTCTAAAGCAAGATTACCATAGACACGCTTAGTTCCATTGATGAGCGCATATGTTCTGAAACCAGGATATTGATGAACATTCGATGCACTATATACGGAGATGGATAAATCCTTGAACCTAGATTGTGTTGAGCGGATTGCTTCAAGAATAACAGTATCGACTTTATCCACTATAACAATAGAGTCTATATCTGAACCACTTCGCATATCACCTCGGGCAGCACTGCCGTGGAGATAAAAGGCTAATAATCTATCTCCAATAAACTGCTTTAAGAGAATAATCACTTGATCGATGAGGGGTTGTAATGAAAGAAGATTGTCTACTTTATCATGTGCCGGCACAATACGTATCTCTGGGTACAAATGCTGCAATAATGTCGAATAGTACTCCGCGATTCCACTTAACCGTGCCGCAGCATCACGAAAAACATTAATATCAGACAAAAGTTCTTCTTCGAACTTTTGCCAAGATATATTGCAAGTGATCAACCAATTAAGGTCTTCTATTGGTGCTTTCAAAACATACGCGCTATCTTTGTGAATACAGGATAGCTCCGTTGATTCGAGCAGACGATATAGCCCCAATTCGGCATAGCGCATTGCCCAACCAAGCTGGCGTACTCCCCAAACGTGGGTCTTTGGCGTCAAGTTTCTGAGGTAGTAGAGACGCGCAATATGGGCAACGCTAAAGACTGCTTGTCTATATATATCAATATTCCCTTTGATATCAGGGAATACCACATCACCGATTTTTTCCGACCGTAAGAGCCAAGGATTCTTAGTAAACTGCCACATACAATGAGGCGGATAATACGATAACTCACTAATAGTAAGATAATTTAGGGTAAACTCAAAAAACTCCGCCTGAAGGTATCTTAGTGATGTAATACAACCTGTGACGAAATTATCAGCTACAATCACGTAAAAATGCCTCACACACCGAGAAGAATAATCAGGTTGGCGGAGATATGAATCAGTTTCCACAATACCAAGAAGATTCTCTCCAAAAACTTCTAATGCGGACTGAATAAAATAGTCAGTTCTTGCATCCATATAAATTTACTCTTTGACATCAGGGCATGTCGCAAAAGGCCGGGGTATTACAGCACACGAGATAATAATTGTGATAACTGCTAAGTTGATTTTTTTGAATTAGCTTATACAAGGTAGCTATTAAAAAGTAGTTTAATTACTTATATCAGTCAAGAAAACTAATTCGATTACTGTCACAATAGGAAATAGCAATAAGGTAATTTTTCAAAATAGTAGATAGTTTAAAAAGAACCTAATCCAACTTTTACAACCTGATTAATAAGCAAGAATCGAGACTGAATTCTTTGTTCCTGTATACCTATTTCACCACCAGTGGAATAAAATCGAACAATTGAGCAGTCTCTGCATGAAATTCTACGGATAAATTAATTAACAATAACAACTATACCCTATGGATTTCAAGATGCATCGCGACGGCAAGGGAGTGAATCCCCGGGAGCATAGCAAACTATGTGACTGGGGTGAGCGAATGCAGCCAACAAAGAGGCAACTTGAAAGATAACGGGTATATCTTTAATGATTATGATTCAGACATAAGAATATTTGGTGCACAAGGCGTATATCAGCGCAAGCACACCCAACAAACCATCAGCAAATCAACCGGTTGAAAGTTATAATCCCGGCGCCTTCCATAATGACGTAGTCAAACCATGATCGACCAACGTTAATTGATCGGCATATATCGCCTGCCAGTTCTGTTTAGCCTTTTGATACACTTCATAATGTTCAGGATTTGGCTGATATTCATGTTGCCAACGCACCAGTTTCTCCCCTGTGTTCTCCATTGCATCATAAAGCCCAACCCCCACTCCGGCAGCAATTGCACAGCCTAAAGCGGTCGATTCTTTAACCATCGGCACCCGAACCGGCAGCCCTGTCACATCAGATAAAATCTGGCTCCATAATTTTCCTTTTGAACCCCCACCAGCGAATACCAGTGAATCCGGTTTCACTGCCGAAAAGGCAGAAATCAGATCCAGATTACAGGCCGAGACAATCGCTGCGTTCTCTTCCAACGCACGAAATAGGGTCGCTTTATTGCATTTCTCAGGATCAATGGAAAGGTTAATAAAGGAAGGCGCAGCGTGATACCAGGCCTTAAACCGCATCACATCAGAGAAAATTGGCATGATACCGTAAGCGCCTGCCGGGACTCTGGCCGCCATGTCTTCCAGTAAGCTATAAGTATCAACGCCAAGACGCTCCGCCAACAGCTTTTCTTCCGCGCAAAATGCATCTCTAAACCAGCGCATGGTTAAGCCAGTAAAGAAACTAATGGACTCCGCTTGAACCATGCCGGGAATAACATGAGGGTTTATCCGTGTATTCATATTTGGGTCAGTGACCGGTGCCGGCAAATTGACAACCTGCTGCCAGAAAGTACCGCCGATAACGGCGGTCTGGGCAGGTTTTACAACACCTAAACCAAGACAACCAAGTTGTACATCACCACCACCCATAATGACCGGTGTACCAACATTCAGTCCACATTGAACAGCGGCTTTCTCAGTGATGTAACCTAACAAGGTTCCAGTCTCTTTTACCGGCGAGAGAATATCAGAGCGCAATCCTGCCATCTCAAGTAGATCGGGACGCCAATCACGGCTCACCAGATCCAGCATACCTGTCGTACCAGCATTGGAGGGATCAACAGCCAATTCACCACTGAGCATATTTGCCAGCCAGTCGCTGATCATGGTTAAAGCGGCCGCCTGACGATAGATATCCGGGCGATGATGAGCAAGCCATAACAGACGAGGCATTGCACCCAACGCTAATGTTTGCCCTGAACACTGATACACATCATATTCAAAAGTGCTGTCATACAACGCCTTCAATTCACTCACTTCTTGGCTGGAACGCGCATCCACATTAGCACAAGCCCAGATCGGCTCACCATCGCGGTTATAAAGCACGATCCCTTCCCGCATAGAACAAGAAGCCACCCCCTGAATAGCACTGGCGGGCAATTGCGCGGTTTTTAGCGCCTGGCGAATACATTGGCAAGCAAGCTGCCAGTTCGTCGCTAAATCAAACTCCATTGAACCCGGTACATCAGGTACAGGCTGATGTATCCATTCAGCCTGCCCTGCGGCGATCTGATTCCCTTCAAGATCAAATATCACTGCACGAACACTCCCTGTTCCTGCATCAAGCGCCATCAGATATTTTCCCGATGGATTAGCACTACGGCGTTGATTCATGATGCTATCCTCAGTTTAATTACTTTTTGAACTTATAGCCTTACCTCAAATTTTTTCTGCTTACTTTCACGGATAGAGTAAATATAGGGTTCAGCGCAGCAAATTCAGCATAGCTTTGGCAGTCTGTTCTTCCGTCACCAATCCATTGATATATTGACCATTCAGCGCAGCAATAATGGCTTCCGCTTTCTCTTCCCCTCCCGCAACGCCAATCACTGTCGGGATAGTTTTCAGCTCCGGCATGGAAATACCTATCAGCTCCTGATGAATCTGCATATCCTCCACCAGCTCACCATCAGCGCACATAAAATAGCCAAGGATATCGCCCACAGCGCCTTTCCGACCAAACATTAGCTGTTCACCACCACTGATATAACCAGAACGCATAATTGTCGCCTGCTGTTTCTGATTAACTGCGCCAATACCAACGATAGCAATATCAGCCGCACAAGCCGCTAGCAAAACATCTCGGACACTGCTCTCCTGACGAAATGTTTCAGCAACCTGAGCAGTGGAAGCTCGTAATGGGGCGGGGATAATATTGATTGAACAGGCTGCATCCAGTTGACCAATACCGGTCATATAAGGACCGACGCCACCGGATAATGTGACAAGCCTAATTTGTTGTGATGAGATAAAACCACTTAAATGTTGCAATGTGCACATGGTGGTCTCGCCAAACCCCACGGCCAATAATTGCTGCGGTTCAATCAATGCCATCAACAAATGTGCCGCACCAACCCCCAATCTGGCACTAAGATTCATATTCGCCAGCGCAGGCAAAACGCGTACCTGTTTCAAAGAGAAATGTTTTTGCAGGGTATCTTCCAGCGCCAAACACCCCTCGTAACGAGAGTTAATTTGTACCCGAATGACGCCTGATTGCCGCCCTTTTTCCAGTAATCTGGAAACTTTTAACCGGCTTAAACCAAGCAAATCGCCGATGTCACCTTGTGTCAGGCCATCGTGATAGTAAAACCATGCAATACGCGCAAGCAGCTCTTCTTCACTCATGCTATTACCCGGATAGGTGTCCTCAGACAATACATTTTTCTCTTTAGCTGATTTTTCTTTCACTGATTTTATCGACATAACCACTTTCTTTTATCCGCACTCAACAGATAACCATTAAAACGTATAACACGCCAGAGTTTTACCGCAAAAATTTGAACACAATTCAATGAATATATAAATTTTTCACAAAGTGTGATTTAAATATTGCCAAGTTCACAATTTAACAGCTACCATGTTGAACAATTGTTTTTTAAATATATAAATGTTCATTTTGTTTGCCTCCGCACCTGCATGTAAGAGGATGCCGCGATGTTACATAACAACACCGCAGTACCACCGCTATTAGAAGTCAGTGGCGCCAGTAAGCAATTTTCCGGCGTAATGGTACTGAAACATATTGATTTTACGCTGTTTCCAGGGCAGATACATGCTCTGTTAGGAGGTAATGGCGCGGGCAAATCAACACTGATGAAGATTATTGCCGGTATCGAGCAGCCGGATAAAGGCACGCTCAAGATTAGCGGTAATCATGTTAGCCATCTTAATCCCACTAAAGCCCATCAACTCGGTATTTATCTGATACCACAAGAACCATTGCTATTTCCGAATTTGTCTGTACAGGAAAACATCCTGTTTCGTCTGCCAAAGCATCAGGTAGATAAGTCTAAAATGAAACAGCTATTGGCATTACTTGGCTGTCAATTAGATCTACATGTCAGTGCTAGCAGCCTTAATGTTGCCGATCAACAACTAGTCGAAATTATGCGTGGCCTGATGCGTAATTCGAAAATCTTAATCCTTGATGAACCTACCGCCTCCCTAACACCAGTAGAAACCGAACGCCTATTTGCCCAACTCCGCGGGTTACAACAGCAAAGTGTCGGCATCATTTTTATTTCCCACAAAATCCCTGAAATTTACCAATTAGCGGATCAAGTCAGTGTCATGCGTGACGGCAGTATTGCTTTAAGTGGCAAAATCCACGATTACACAACCGATGATATTATTCAGGCCATTACACCAATCACAAAAAATCAGCCATTAAATGGCACCCCAAAATTGGGCCTGGATCTTAGCAATAACCAGCACCAGACAGTACCTGATCGACCAATACTGACAGTCACCAAACTGAGCGGCGAGGGTTTCTGCAATATCACCTTCTCAGTGAAACCTGGTGAAATTCTTGGCTTGGCCGGAGTTGTTGGTGCAGGCCGTACAGAACTGGCTGAAACACTTTATGGTCTGCGCCCTGCGATATCCGGGGAAATCAAGTTAAAACAACATCCTATTAATGGGCTAAAAACTGCTCAACGTCTGGCTCAGGGTTTGGTTTATTTGCCGGAAGATCGACAGTCATCAGGATTATTTCTGAATTCATCACTCGGCTGGAATATCTGCTCACTAACCCACAACCGCAATACATTCTGGATACGTCCTGCCTATGACACAGCGGTACTTGAACGCTATTGCCAAATCCTAAATATCAAATTCAGCCATATTAACCAACCGATCAAAACGCTGTCCGGCGGTAATCAACAAAAAATTCTGATTGCTAAATGTCTGGAAGCTCACCCCGCAGTCCTTATTATTGATGAACCTACACGTGGTGTGGATGTCGCGGCACGCAATGATATTTACCAACTGATTCGTCATATCGCCCAACAGCAAGTGGCGATTATTTTTATTTCATCGGATCTGGATGAAGTGGTTCGAATAGCTGATCGGGTATTAGTCATGCATCAGGGAGAAATCAATGGCGAGTTAACTAAGCAACAAATAGATGTTGACACCATTATGCATATCGCCTTCGGCGAACATAAACCACAACAGGCGGCATCATGTTGAAACTTATCCAGAATAACCGAGAAATTACTGCATTGATTGCCATTCTCTGCCTGTTTGGCTTACTCAGTGTTATCGACCACCAGTACTTTAGCTTACAAACTGTTACCCTCGTTTTTAGCAGTGCGCAGATCCTTATCTTGCTTGCAATGGGGGCAACACTGGTCATGCTGACTCGCAATATTGATGTCTCTGTCGGCTCCATTGCCGGCTTATGCGCGGTCATTATGGGAATGTCACTGAATGCCGGCTTTAGCCTGCCCGTTTCCTGCCTGTTGACTCTTCTGCTCGGCATGTGTGCCGGATTCTTCAATGGCGCGCTGGTCACCTGGCTGAAAATTCCCGCGATCGTTACCACCCTCGGCACGTTGGGGCTTTACCGTGGGCTGATGTTATTGCTTACTGACGGTAAATGGATTGAAGGCTTACCAAGCGAATTAAAGCGCCTTTCCGCACCTTTATGGCTCAATATCTCACCTATCGGTTGGCTGTTAATGATCCTGATATTAGCAATGGCGTGGATACTAGCAAAAACCCCATTTGGCCGGAGCTTTTACGCCACAGGAGACAACCTGCAAGGCGCTCGTCAACTGGGCGTTCGTACAGATAGCATTCAAATTATCGCCTTCTCCGTGAATGGTGTCATGGCAGCGCTGGCCGGAATTGTTTTTGCTTCCCAAATTGGTTTTATCCCAAATCAGACTGGCAGTGGGCTGGAAATGAGAGCTATCGCAGCTTGCGTGCTAGGCGGTATCAGTCTGCTTGGCGGCACCGGTACAGTGATCGGCGCTATTTTAGGCGCATTTTTCCTGACACAGATAAACAGCGGATTAGTATTACTAAAACTCCCTGCCTGGTGGAATGATTTTATTGCCGGATTTGTTCTGCTGGCGGTGTTAATTTTTGATGGACGCCTTCGTTGTGCCATCGAAAAAAATATCCGCCAACAAAAATATGCCCGTTTCCTCAAAAATGACAAAAGTAATCAGGTGACATAATGAATATCGGTCAACGTTATGGCTGGGAATTGGCCTTAGCCACATTACTGATTATTGAAATTCTGCTATTTGGCATAGCAAACTCGCGTATGCTGGACATTAATATATTGTTGCTGAGTACCAGTGATTTTATCTGTATCGGGATTGTGGCCTTGCCACTGACTATGGTTATTGTGAGTGGGGGTATTGATATTTCATTTGGCTCAACCATTGGTCTGTGCGCGATATCACTCGGAGTAATGAATCAGGCCGGTATTCCAATGGCCGCCGCTATTCCACTGACGCTATTAGTCGGTGCAATATGTGGAATAATCAATGCAGCACTCATTTTATATACCGGCATTAACCCACTGGTTATCACACTCGGTACCCTATATCTGTTCGGTGGCAGTGCCCTGCTGCTTTCCGGCATCTCCGGTGCAACCGGTTACGAAGGTATTGGTGGCTTTCCACAAGCATTGACTGATTTTGCCAATTTGACTGTGTTTGGCCTACCCATGCCATTGATGCTATTTCTACTCTGTCTCCTTATTTTCTGGCTGTTCATGCATCGTACCCACAGTGGACGCAATATTTTTCTGATTGGACAAAGCAGTAAAGTTGCCCGTTACGCGGCAATTCCCATTGCCCGAACCCTATATCTTCTCTATACCCTGACCGGCATAGCTTCTGCTATCGCCGCTATTGTATTAGTTTCCTATTTTGGATCAGCGCGTTCTGACCTTGGCGCGTCCTTCCTGATGCCGGCAATCACTGCGGTAGTATTGGGCGGAGCCAATATTTACGGTGGTTCAGGTTCAATCATCGGCACCGCGCTGGCTATATTATTAATTGGTTATTTACAACAGGGGTTACAGATGGCCGGCGTCCCCAATCAGGTATCCAGTGCCCTTGCCGGCGCCCTGTTGATCATTGCCGTGGTAGGACGTTCCATCAGCCAGCACCACCACCAAATCCGTGACTGGATACAGCGATGGAGAAATCAGAGATTGTCTTCATAAACCTACAGATTGAATTTTATGACATTACAGTCCCTCTGAAACCCAACAATATGGAGAGAGTAATGAAAACACTAATCCTGAAAAAACTGGCTCTAATTAGCCTATTAAGTCTGGCTTGCGCCTCTTGGGTCCACGCCGCCGAAAGAATCGCTTTCATCCCTAAACTGGTCGGTGTCGGCTTTTTTACCAGTGGCGGTCAAGGTGCGGTAGCCGCCGGGAAAGCTTTGGGTGTCAATGTGACCTATGATGGGCCAACAGAACCCAGTGTTGCCGGGCAAGTCCAGCTTATCAACAACTTCGTGAACCAAGGCTATGACGCTATTGTGGTCTCTGCGGTTTCACCGGATGGTCTGTGCCCTGCGTTGAAACGAGCCATGCAACGGGGAGTAAAAATTCTAACCTGGGATTCAGATACTTCGCCGGAATGCCGTTCAATTTATATTAACCAAGGAACGCCAAACCAACTAGGCGGAATGCTGGTGGATATGGCCGCCAATCAGGTGCAAAAAGAGCAAGCCAAGGTCGCGTTTTTCTACTCCAGCCCAACGGTAACTGACCAAAACCAATGGGTAAAAGAAGCTAAAGATAAAATTGCCGCAGAACACCCAGGTTGGGAAATTGTCACGACTCAGTTTGGTTATAACGATGCAACCAAATCCTTACAAACCGCAGAAGGGATTTTAAAAGCCTGGAGTGACCTGGACGCCATTATTGCCCCGGATGCCAATGCCCTGCCAGCCGCGGCACAGGCAGCAGAAAATCTGAAACGACAAGATGTTGCGATTGTGGGTTTCAGCACCCCCAATGTCATGCGCCCTTATGTTGAACGCGGAACCGTCAAGCAATTCGGGCTATGGGATGTTGTTAATCAAGGCAAAATTTCAATCCATGTCGCTAATGAATTACTCAAGAAAGGTGATTTAAATGTCGGCGATAAACTAGATATTCCCGATATTGGCATTGTTGAAGTTGTACCAAACCGCGTTCAGGGTTACCGCTATGAAGCCAAAGGAAACGGTATTGTTGTTCTGCCTGAACGGGTCATTTTCACCAAAGACAATATCAATCAATACGATTTCTAATACTACTGTCCAGCAATCTCTGCCATGCAGGGTTGCTGGACCAATGTAAGTGAGTTAGGAGAAGAAAAATGGCAGATTTAGATGATATTAAAGATGGCAAAGATTTTGGTATTGATATCCCACAGAAGAACAGCCTGTTTGAACTGAAAGGTTGCGGCGCACTGGATTGGGGAATGCAATCACGACTTTCACGCATTTTTAATCCCAAAACCAATCGAACGGTGATGTTGGCTTTCGACCACGGTTATTTTCAGGGGCCAACAACCGGGCTTGAACGCATCGATATCAATATTGCTCCACTATTTCCCCATACCGATGTCTTAATGTGCACCCGTGGTATTTTGCGTAGCCAAGTTCCACCCGCGACCAACAAACCTGTGGTCTTGCGTGCTTCCGGTGCCAACTCGATTCTGACGGAGCTGTCCAATGAGGCGGTCGCGGTTGCGATGGAAGATGCTTTACGCCTGAATGTCTGTGCAGTAGCTGCTCAGGTCTATATCGGCTCTGAATATGAGCATCAATCAATTAAGAACATTATCAAATTAGTCGATCAGGGAATGCGTTACGGTATGCCAACGATGGCAGTTACCGGCGTTGGGAAAGATATGGTTCGGGATCAGCGCTATTTTTCTCTGGCAACGCGAATTGCGGCCGAAATGGGCGCGCAAATTATTAAAACTTACTATGTCGATACTGGCTTTGAACGTATTGCCAGTGGATGTCCAGTTCCTATTGTGATTGCTGGTGGTAAAAAGCTACCAGAAAAAGAAGCATTGGAGATGTGTTATCAAGCCATTGATCAAGGGGCTGCCGGTGTTGATATGGGCCGTAATATATTCCAATCCGAAGCACCGGTTGCCATGCTAAAAGCGGTTCAAGCCGTTGTACATCAGAATGAGAATGCCAGCAAAGCTTACGAGTTATTTTTAAGTGAAAAACAATAAGGAGAAATTGAGATGCACGTAACTTTGGTTGAAATTAATGTTAAGCAGGACAAATTAGACGAATTTATTGAAATTTTTCGCCTTAATCATCTGGGATCAATTAAAGAAGCAGGCAATTTACGTTTTGATGTATTACGGGACGAAAATATCCCTACCCGCTTTTATATTTATGAAGCCTATGTTGATGAAAAAGCGGCTAATGCACACAAGCAAACCCCTCATTATCTGAAATGTGTTGAACAACTTGACTTTCTGATGTCTGAACCAAGGAAGAAGAGATCGTTTATTGGTGTGATGCCAGAAATAAAATAAATATACCCGTCATCTTTCAAGCTGCCTCTTTGTTGGCTGCACTCACTCACCCCGGTCACATAGTTATCTATGCTCCCGGGGATTCGTTCCCTTGCCGTCGCGATGCAGCTTGAAATCCATAGGGTATAGATAAATTTCATTCTGTAATCCATTGAATAAATATCAATACTTCTCTTTTTCTTTTTCTTCACTATAAGGTTTACCCATAGTAAGAAGACAAGAATATGCAATTGCAAAAAATAAAGCACCAAACCGGATTGAGCTATAATCATAAATACTAAAATAATGTGGAAATATATATACCAGCACACCACCATTTACAGCAATATTATGCTGTACAGTATTAACAACCACAAAAATAACAGTAAAAAGCACCGCTCGAATATAACCCATTACATATCCCCTCAGCTTAAAAAGTACAATAATCACGAAAATAGACATTGCGTAATAAATAGTTTCAAAATTAAATTGGTTGTTTCATCCTCTTTTTCTTTTTTTTCTTTTTGAACAATCATATATAGCTTGCTATCATTTATTAACAGGTCAAGCTCCTGTCTCTTCAGATTATCTATTTCATCTTGCAGGATTGCAATACCACCATCAACAGATAAGCAATTTTTACCTATCTCATAATTAACCGTTCTGATTAATTCATTTATTTCGAAAATGAAACGACTGCTGCTTCTAACATCATAAAGATATCTAAAATTAAGCCTGGATGATATCTCATGTAGTTCTTTAATTTTGAGCTCTAAATCATGCCAACTTTGTCTTGATGAACACACCATATTAAACCTCTAAGCTCGTTATTTTTGACTCATACAATCCTCAAACAATGCGATAACCATTCCATGATCCTGTCCAAAAGAACGTTGTAAGCCCTGAACCTTAGAATGCTGATTATAAATTCCAATGGATGGCCGCTATATAAAAAGGCCGCCATCCACTGCTGAATCAGATAGCTGTGATTCAGTCCCACATGATCCTAATTCCTAACAACATCCAGTTTAACTCCAACCCAATTTATCGTTGATTTAAGACAAAATAGCCCCCTTGATTAGCTCCCTCATAACCAAATAACAACAGCTATTAAAGCACTCCAATATCGAGAAATGCTCTTACCATAGCGGATACCCAGATTATCTGGGCCATACAATATTTTTCACTACTTCTATCAAACCCATTAAACCATAACAATAGAGCAACAAATAGTCTTCCCCCCCCCAATACTTAATTTCTTAAACACTAGCTATCATTAAAACCCAATATATTTCTTTAAATACTATCTATTATTCAAACCTAATAATCATATCCCCGTAGAGTTTTTACCCCTAAAGAATCCGGTTATTTTCATTAACAAAATCAAGAGGTTTAAAATCTTCATGCTCTTTTTACTATTTAATGCGTTTTAAATTCATTGCCCTGCTATATGCTATTATTTTCTTCCTTACACGATTAGAGTTTCGTTTGAAATAACATTTTCCACATCGGCTTAATGCAAAAGTCAGCAATATCAGTCAGGCAATGTCTCTTATGTTCAGCCATAGTGCTCTCTAATTGGAGGATACAATTCACAATGATAAAACTGACGCCTACGTCAAACGATTCAATCAGGTATTTAATTATATTGAGCGCCATTTGGATGAGCCACTCACATTGGAACAACTGAGTGAAGTAGCGAATTTTTCGCGTTATCACTTTCACCGACAGTTTGCCAATTACTGCGGTATACCTGTAGGACGCTATATCCAATTAATGCGATTAAAGCGTGCTTCTTACCGTCTGGCATTCAATCCACTAGAAAAAATCATCGATATTGCGTTGGATGCAGGTTTTCAAAACCCAGAATCATTCAGCCGGGCCTAACACCAAGCATTAGAGGATGGCCGCCAGCCATCCTCTAGTTTTTCATCAATAAGAACGTAAAACCTCATTAATTTTTACTCAGATTAATTAAATAATTCTTTTTGGACTATTCTCATTTTTTTTATAAACAATAATTTCATCAAAATCGTTATTACGTGTCAGCCACAGAGAAAGTGCTTTCAGCGAATCAGGGGTAAATTCATCACAGCGAGCGGTTATCTCCTCCGGTGTCAACCAGCATACATCATCAATTTCCGCTTCCTGTAAAGCAAACGGACCATGACTGATGCAACTGAATAATGCACCACAAATACGGCAATCCTCTGCTTCATAATAAAAACTACCATGTTCTGCAAAAGGCACACCGGCAATACCTAACTCTTCTTCTGCTTCGCGACGGGCAGAATCCAGCATATTTTCACCCGCCATCACAACACCACCTGCGGTCGCGTCCAGCTTTCCCGGATAAAAATCTTTAGTTACTGTACGATGTTGAACCAAAATCTTTCCCATACCATTGTGAACGACAATATAAGTCGCACGGTGTCGTAAACGTTGGGCGCGCATTTGCCGACGCGTAGCCTGAGCAATGACTTCATTATTTTCATTAATGATATCAATCCACTCAACACTCACTACATTCTCTTGATTCTCTTGTTCCATCTTCAAAAACCTTTTTTTATTAGCAGAAAATTGCAAATCTACAAGATGTTTATTTTACTCAAAACAACCAAATCGATAGGGACTCTACGAAGTTATTCGTTTCGGACAACTCATGCAACTTTTTCGCTAAACTTGAAATAGAACTGCAACGAAACTGTAGTCCGATAAGATTTTTACTGGTAATGATAACAGGGTTAATAGCTTCATCTTATCAACCCTGCAAATTAGAAAAGAGAATCTCAACCATCATCCACCCAATATTCCTCATTATGGCGGCATTATTTTCTAGCGTTCTATTGTTTGGTTATAAATGCCAATTCACTAATCTTAATATTCAATTTATTCACCTTTATTTCATCATAACTCTTTCTCAATCCGTGTGGCAATATTGGTATAACGCGTTAAGGCCAAAATACCCCGTTTATCTTGTAGAGTATCAATAAGTGCTTGCTCTAACTGGTTATCCATATTCAAAAATAGTGTATTACGTTGCCGAATATCAGGAACAATATCACTCCTTTCATTCATTGTATTTTCAAATAATTTCTTCTGATCTTGATAAAAATAATATTTGTCTGGCACAAACAACTCTGCAATTCGATCTCCAATGTAATGAATATATTTAAGCATACGATGATCAGGCACCCCCAAGGCATATTTCAAAGTCGGGTTTGCATTACGTGGAAACCACTTATTCTTATCAGCGTCGCTTATCTGTTTAAAAAATTCTTTCTGAATCTCCAATGCCACCTTAATATTATCTTTCGTTTCATGATTCAATGACGGAATCAAATACAATTTTGCCATGACAGGTAATATTTCTGTGAGCCGTATAAGATCGTTTGAATCACTCTTTTTTAAAGTTTCAATAATAAGATCAGCTTTATAAAAATGAACTATTTCCCCATGATGTAAGAAAACTTCCTGACCTTTTGTCAGACCCAATAATTCAATGGTACTAAATAGATAACCTAATGGTCCCCAATAATTATAAAGCCAGTTATCCAAATCTTTTTCCGGAGGCATAGAGGGAATCAAATCATTTTCATTCACATGACGGTAATGTGTAATATCTTCCAATTCTTGTACCGCACTACGGGTTAATGTCCGCGGCATCCCATAACTATATAAACAAGGATGATATTTTTTCAGTTGGGCACTATGCAATAACCCTAAAGCGCCCCCCAAACTATGTCCACAAACAAATACGTTTCGGTTTTTAGCTAAATCAATAATTTTATCAAACATATTTTCATCAGAACCGGGAACTTTTAACTGACCAATAAGATTAAATGCCTCCCAAAATCCCCTATGAACTTTACCATTATTAATAAAACCACTGCATACACCATCTGGTTCACAACCCAATTTCAATGGTTGATACATAATATCAGTAATGGCGTCATCAACACTCGCCGTTCCCCGCCAGCTAACAATAATTTCCTGTTGATTAGCGACATAAAATAACTCCGTATCTCCTATCCCACTTTCACTCGCTTTTGAATCAATAAATACAACATCAGTATAACGTTCACTAAATGGCACATCATAAACAATGGGAGTACGCGATATTTTTTCCACCTTACTCGGTAATTGAGATATATCCAGCATTTGTCGGTTAAAAAAATGAGTAATAGAACCTGCTATATCAACATTATCATCAAAATATGACAGCAATCCCATTAATGCCAAATTATAAGCATTCACCAGGGAATAATCTTTCTGATGATGTAACAATAGTACCCATGCACGAAACGGACATACTTCCAAAACATACCGGCAGTTTGTTGAGAGAACCCGCAAACCTTTCGGTACCGAATCTGGGAAATGATAACGTGGCGGTTTCTCTTCTATCCATTTATCAATTACAGGCAAATCATCACTTATCTGTCCAATCGTCACATAACGGTATTGATGACCTTCCGTTTCTGCTTTTGGTTGGACAACTGATGCCCTAATACTGCGTTTTTCCCGTAATGGACGCTGTTCCATTTCATCAGCTAATGGTTGAGCACTGATATATAACGTTACCGCATCAGATGATAAGCTTTCTTCCCTAAGCAATCCTTGATTATTAGTCACACCTTTGCGTTCATCTCGCAACCTCCCGCTACTTATCAGACGATAAGGCATATTCACTAATGGATTACCTTGTTCATCAACTAATTGAAACTCCAACCAATTTTCTGTCATTTTTTGGCTATCAATAATGTCACGTGGACATAATTCGCTCATAATTATTATCTCCCTTTTTTTATTCTGGAATATTAATTAGACACTTATTATCAGGTCGATACACTAATAATAGTGGGAGAGAAAATTCATTCACTCAAGTCTGTAATTGTAATAAAATTCAACAAATGCAAAACGAATATAATTATGAAAA
The DNA here is from genome assembly GCF_025384885.1 of Photorhabdus kleinii. Lineage (NCBI taxonomy): Bacteria > Pseudomonadati > Pseudomonadota > Gammaproteobacteria > Enterobacterales > Morganellaceae > Photorhabdus > Photorhabdus kleinii. The sequence goes on along the minus strand of NZ_JAJAFY010000018.1, from coordinate 26,109 downwards.
ACACAAGGTAAAAAATAGCAAAAAAATAACAATGCAGATCATTGATTTATTTAATTTCACAAACACTAGATCCACAAAAAATAAAAACCATAAATTTATCCCGACTGACACGGAATTATCATTGCCACAAAATTAAAAAAACAGTCTGATTTATATGAAAAAAATATTATCCATACAAACTATCATGATTAATCATTAAATTTTATTCTTAATGAATCAAATAATAAAAACTTTACGTTTATACCCAGTGCTCGCTAGCACCTGACTATCTTCTCAGTCTACGAGAACCAGAGGAAATCATAGCCAAATCGGGTATTGAGATTTATCATGCCACCTTATCTCGTTAGATTTAGTTTAGTTCTTCATAAAAACTATACCCTATGGATTTCAAGATGCATCACGACGGCAAGGGAGCACTTGCACTTCATTAACACAACAGAATCCATTGTCTGATTAATTTTTACAATATCATTGCCTGTTTTTGATAGACGATCCTGTGCTTCGGCCACATAATTTGGACAATATTTTACTATTAATTTTTTTGATGAGATTTATTTATGTCCAGGTTAGAAAAATTATGCGCAGATTTTGCCGCCCAAACCAATATTATGTTGAATCTCTCTACCGGCGCAGTGCAATTGAACATTGGCGATTATGGCCCTTGGTGGTTAGAAGTAGATTCAACGGGATCAATGCTGACTTTTCATCATACAGTAGCTTCGTTTGTTAATCATGATGCAGAATTTTGGCTCTCATTAAATAGTAATATAAATATACTTGGAGGAGCATGGCTCGCATTGCATCAGCCAACTCAAACTATTCGTCTCTGTTTACTTCAAGATATAGAGCGAATCGATGCGACTGATTTGGCTAATATTCTAGGAAATCTTCAAAGAATAAGAGCTGAACTCCCTTTTCCTGAAACTAAGCTTACCACCTCCGCTTCAGCCCACGATATTTTAGTTTGAGATATTTTTAAGATCGTGAATTAAAAAGTTTCATAGAAGAAAACACAATAAAATAATGGAGAAAAAGTATGCCAGATTTTTCAATACAGAGAGCTAATACCAGAATTGATATTCATCAAACTGAATTACATCAACCAACTGCAACAGATAAAACTTGCCATTGCTGCGAGCCATTATTAAATAATACCATTGATAATCCACTTACAGCACCAACCTCGGTTATTACAGGATGGAATGAAAAATCCGTCGTGACCAATAAACAAATTGAAGCTAATATTTCTCGTTTAGCCAGCGAAAGCACCGCTGCCCACAAAACGGTTGATTCTCTCTTATCCAACCTGGTGAAACTTTTCGTTCGAGCGGAGGGTAATGAATTAACCGCAATCACTAAAATGCTTAATGCTTATACCGGTGATAAACCCGGTTTTAGTATTGTCGGTCAGCTTGGCGCAGGTGGATTTACCCGAATCATTAGCGAAGCACGGCAGAATGGCGTCAGATCTGATAGGGCTGATACAGAACCGCTAACATTGAGGGAAAAAGCCACTGCTTATTATGATCTCACCAACTCAGCTTATTTCCGCGATACTCTGGAGAAAGTTTATTCATCACCTGAATTGAAATCAGAATTCAAGGATATAATTGATATTGGTTACTTGGAAAGTAAAAACTTTGCACCTGCCCGTGGTTCCACTAAGGAAAAGCCCTTACCTGATCAATTGAATCTCTACACTTTTAAAAATGAAAATAAATTTAATGCCTCTGAAAATCCCGAATTATATCAGGTAACTAAACAGAAAGACGGGCAAGAAGTTATCAGTAACCCGGCTCTAGCTGGCAATAGCCTTACAGAAGTCCAGAGAGATTTCAGAACAGCAGCGCCTGATAAGGATAGTGTCTGGTCAACCGCCGCTTCACTTGAGGCCGATAATCGTTTGACCAACCGAGAGTTGGCATTTGCCAGTTTAAATCCTCGCAACCGGCTGGATAGAACTGACTATCAATTTGGTCAGTCAGAACCTATCAAAGCACATCAAGAATTAGCTAAGGAAAACATTATCATACAACGTGGCAATGGCTTTTCTGTCTGGAATGTGAAAGAAAATACAGGATTTTCCAAGGATGCAGCTTTACACAATTTACCAACTGTCGCTGCACCTTCCGGTACTACGGACCGTTTTATTACTGCGGCCAGGTTGTTGAGTGCGGGCCTGAAAAATGATCTTGCTTTAGGTGCGCCTACTAACGGGGAATCACCAGAGCAATCAATTCAACGTGGAGAGCGGGAAATGAAAGAACTCACTCGATGGCTGGCAACAGGTTATCTGGTTGATGATAATCATCATTCTATGATTGAAGTTAATTTAGGTGCGGCTAACCACGGTTTAGCGCCTCAGTGGGGATTGAATCTCTATACCGAACCTTTCTCCTCTCCTATACATGCCAAAGGATTTAGCATATCCAGCCAGGAAATATTGGCACAATTAGAAGGCCGCGATGATGTCCACACAGATTACTCTACTTTCAAAAAAGATCTGTACGGCGGAAGTCGAGCAACAGTTAACGCGGATGGCAGTATAAAAACAAGCGCTAGATAAGTACGCTTTTCTCCAGAAGAAAAGCTGATCAATTTCTTTTATCAATAGATCTTCCTGTCGTACTGCTCAGGAAGATCATTACTCAGGCTCTATTGCGTTAACAAATCAACACCGCTACAACATGCAGGCCAGTTAATATAGCAGGGAATGAAAAGACATATCAAAGAAACTAGGGCGACAACTTACTCACTGTAAATGATCGTCGCTCTTAGGCCAGGAAGAGTATCAGAGTATCTTACACACTACACAAATCAATGATAATGTGTCATACAATTACACGTTCCACTGGAGGTTCCATGATCGATCTGTATTATGCTCCAACGCCAAACGGCCATAAAATCACACTCTTCCTGGAAGAAGCTGTCCTTCCCTATAATATTCATCGAATTGATATTAGCGCAGGAGATCAATTCAAACCTGAATTTCTTGCCATTTCGCCCAATAATAAGATTCCCGCTATTGTTGATCAGCAACCAATCGATGGTGGTAAACCTATCGCTATTTTTGAATCTGGCGCCATTCTTACTTATCTGGCAGAAAAAACGGGCAAGTTACTCAGCAAAGATATGCGTGAGCGTGTTCAAAGCCTGCAATGGCTGTTTTGGCAGATCGGTGGCTTTGGCCCGATGCTAGGACAAAATCACCATTTTAGTCATTTCGCGCCGGAAAAAGTCCCTTACGCGATTAATCGTTATCAGGAAGAGACAAAGCGCTTGTATCAAGTCCTGAATACCCAATTGGAAAAAACACCCTATCTGGGCGGTCAGGAATACAGTATTGCTGATATCTCAACTTATCCGTGGGTTCGTGCTTATGAACGTCAGAATATTGATCTGAATGATTATCCGGCAGTGAAAAAATGGTTTGACACTATCAGTCAGCGCCCCACCACTCAAATTGCCTATAGCAAAGCTTAATATCTGTCTGCGGGGTAACTATTTCCCCGCAAAACTTGATCAGGCTGACAGATAGCTATATCTTTAACCACCAGCCCTTATATCTCTGCAATATGCTATATACCCTATGGATTTCAAGATGCATCGCGACGGCAAGGGAGCGAATCCCCGGGAGCATAGCAAACTATGTGACCGGGGTGAGCGAGCGCAGCCAACAAAGAGGCAACTTGAAAGATAACGGGTATAGTTCTTATATCAACAACTTAGGTTATAGGAGTGGTTATGCGTATTTTAATCACTGGAGGAACAGGTTTGATTGGTAGCCGTCTGGTTTGCCAACTTCTTTCCCTATCCCATTCCATTACTATTCTAAGCCGCTCACCTCAAAAAGTTTATTCTCTATTCAGCAATCAAGCTGAATGCTGGACCAGCCTGAAAGATAAAACCGATCTCAACGATTTTGATGCCGTAATCAATCTTGCTGGCGAGCCCATAGCAAACAAACTATGGACTTCAACGCAAAAAGAGAAGCTGTGCCAGAGTCGCTGGACATTAACAGAGCAACTCAGCAAGCTCATTAATGCCAGCCAGACACCACCAGAAGTCTTTATTTCCGGCTCTGCGGTAGGCTATTACGGGGATCAGAATCAAACAATTGTCACAGAGCATGAGCCACCTCATGATGAATTTACTCATCAGCTCTGTAAGCAGTGGGAACAACTTGCATTACAGGCAGCCAGTAATAAAACCCGCGTTTGTCTTTTACGTACTGGTGTTGTACTGGCAAAAAACGGCGGAGCACTGAAAAAAATGCTTCCCTTGTTCCGTCTTGGGCTTGGTGGCCCGATGGGGAGCGGAAAACAGTATCTGCCCTGGATTCATATTGACGATATGGTGAATGGTATCTATTACCTGTTAATGACACCTGGTTTGAGTGGTCCTTTTAATATGACCGCCCCTTATCCAGTACATAATGATCAATTTGCCGCAACACTGGGAGAAGTATTGCATCGTCCTACTATTATCCGAACACCTACTTTTGTGCTGAAATTACTGATGGGAGAAGCTGCGGCACTGGTACTGGGCGGACAACAGGCAATACCGCATAACTTGGAACAAGCGGGTTTTGGCTTCCGCTATTTTCAGCTAAAAGAGGCATTTCAAGACTTACTAGACAGTGACTGCTCCCCGCCGTAAAAAACGGCGAGGCTTCCCACTTCTCAGGCCGCAACCGTCTTTATGACGGATTTACGCTGGCCTCCGTGGGCAGAAACGACGAGTCCCGCCGCCTGTAATTCCAGTATGCCCTTGCGCTGGATGTTGATCGCCGCATTGATATCGCGGTCATGTTCGACATGAAAAACCGGGCATTGCCAGATCCGCTTATGCAGCGGCATTTCCGGCTCTTTGGGGGTGGGGTAGATGCGGACTTTGGTCGCTCTTAACATATTCAGCGCTCATTGATAAAGAGCATTCATTTTAGCCTGTTTTACAGTTTTACAGGCAGATATCAATTCAGTCAGGATACGTCGCAGTAGCCAGCCCTAAAACCCTTTGGGCTTTTCGCCTTATATACACGCACTGGGCAAAGGTTTACGGCGGTTTTTGCTAAATCTCAACGCTTTTAACCCCTTGCCAGCGGGTAAATAGATCATAAGGTAGCTCGATATCAAACTGATCAAGCACTCGGTTAACCGTCTGGTCAATAATATCCTGAATCTGTTGAGGCTGATGATAAAATGCAGGCACAGGCGGCATAATCACCGCGCCAATTTCTGCCGCTTGAGTCATCAGCCTGAGATGCCCCAAATGCAATGGCGTTTCCCTCACCCCAAGCACTAACTTACGACTTTCTTTCAATACAACATCTGCCGCTCTGGTTACTAATCCATCAGTATAACTGTGGACAATACCTGAAAGGGTTTTCATTGAGCATGGTAGAATTACCATGCCCGAAGTTTTGAATGAACCTGAAGAGATGACAGCAGCGATATCTCTGTTGTCATATACAACATCAGCCAGCGCCTGCACATCCCGTAAACTATAATCTGTTTCAAGTGCCAGTGTCTGGCGAGCAGAATGACTGATAACCAGATGTGTTTCTACCCCTTCAACTGGTTGTAAAACTTGCAGTAGCCTTATACCATAAATGGCCCCACTTGCTCCTGTAAGCCCTACTATTAATCTTTTCATTCTTTCCTCATACAAACACTGAACAACTATTTAAACCCGAAAGTCATCAACCTTCATTATAGATATCCAGATTTTCAATTTCATTCTGATTATTCAGTTTTACTTCATCGTCTTTACGCAGATTCTCCAGATAATAGAGATAAGTCTGGTCAACGTCTTTGGTAACATAAACGCCATTGAATACTGAACTCTCAAACCCATCAACATCCGGGTTTTCTTCACGAACAGCGTCGATCAGATCGGTTAAATCCTGAAATATCAATGCATCTACACCAATAAGTTGGCGAATTTCATCCACTTCACGCCCATGAGCAATCAGTTCATTTGCATTGGGCATATCAATGCCATAAACATTCGGGAAACGTACTTCCGGTGCTGCCGAAGCAAGATAAACTTTCTTCGCGCCGGCTTCACGAGCCATATCAACAATCTGTTCTGACGTTGTACCACGCACAATAGAGTCATCTACCAATAGCACATTTTTATCACGGAATTCTGCTCGATTAGCATTCAGTTTACGGCGGACTGATTTCCGGCGTTCCTGTTGCCCAGGCATGATAAATGTCCGACCAACATAACGGTTTTTCACAAATCCCTGACGATAGGGTTTACCGAGTATGCGCGCAATTTCTAGCGCAACATCGCAAGATGTTTCGGGGATTGGAATAACCACATCAATATGTAAGTCTTCCCATTCGCGGGCAATTTTCGCCCCTAGCTTATGCCCCATCCGTATGCGGGCGTTATAAACCGAAATTTTATCAATAAAGGAATCTGGGCGAGCCAAATAGACAAATTCAAATAAACAGGGGGTCAGAGAAGGATTTTCAGCACATTGACGAGTAAATAACTGACCTTGTTCAGTAATATAAATCGCTTCACCTGATGCAACATCCCGCAGGAATTCAAAGCCTAGCGTATCCAATGCAACGCTTTCAGAAGCGACCATATACTCATTACGGCCATCATCCAAAGTACGCTTACCTAAAACCAACGGACGAATACCATGCGGATCACGGAAAGCAACTAACCCATGACCAATAATCATCGCAATGCAGGCATAAGCACCACTCACCTGTTTATGCATTGCCGCTACTGCCGCAAAAATATTGTCAGGCTCCAATGGATAATGCTGGAAACAATCCAGTTCACTAGCAAAAACATTAAGCAAAATCTCAGAATCTGACGTGGTATTCACATGGCGACGGGCATTCTCAAATAACTTTTTCTTCAACTCATGAGCATTCGTCAAATTACCATTGTGTGTCAATGTAATACCAAATGGAGAGTTCACATAAAACGGTTGAGCTTCCGATGCACTGGAACTGCCCGCTGTCGGGTAGCGAACATGACCAATCCCAATCGTTCCCTGTAAACGCAGCATATGCCGGGCTTCAAATACGTCTCTCACTAAGCCATTGGCTTTGCGTAAACGAAACCCATTGTTACCATCAATAGTGGCAATGCCCGCAGCATCTTGCCCACGGTGCTGAAGCACCGTCAACGCATCATAAATCGACTGGTTAACCGGTGTAAAACCGACGATACCAACAATACCGCACATGTAGTTCTTCCTCATCAGCCAAACGGAGAGGTATATTTCTCCGGCAAGAAACTTGACGCATTTTGCAGGTAGTCAAAGAACCACCTTATGATATGACTGAACTGTGGGATCAATTGTGACTGTTTCCAATCCTCACTTCGAGCCAATGGTGTAAATGTATCCAGAAAAAACAGAATAGCAGCGACAATCAGCACACCACGCAATGCCCCAAAGCAGACCCCTAGTACTCGATCAGTACCTGACAATCCAGTCCGTTGCACAAGAGAACCTATCACATAGTTCACCACGGAACCGACAATCAAAGTAGCAATAAACAGCAACGCAATAGCAATCCCGTTACGTACCAATTCATCTTCAAAACGGGTGAAATAGACCGCTAAGTAAGTATAAAAATGGCTTGCCACAAAGAAAGCACATCCCCAGGTGACCAGTGATAATGCCTCACGAATAAACCCACGAATCAGGCTAACTAATGCCGAGAAGCCAATAATGGCGATAATAACGTAATCAATCCAAACCATGTTTTAATTCCAAAATAGACACCTCGGCATCCGTTTCAGGTGCATTCTAACAGAAAACGAAAACGTTTGCGTAGCAGATTTCCTATCCTACTGAAAATAATTAAGGCGACGAATTTGAATAATCATCATCGCCGCAGTCACTTAATATTTACTTCTTCATGATAGTTGTCCTATTTGTCACATAGGCATCACCCACTTTTATTACGGCCTGTAACTCCTTACCTGCCCTTGTAATCCAGTCAAACTTTTCAATTCTGATAATGCCGAGTCAAGTTGTTGCTTAGAAGCGTTCGGACCGACATATATTCTCGTTAATTGCCCCTGAACCGGAGATGAAGGAACCGTATAAACCTGATAACCAGACAAACGTAGTCTGGCAACGATTTCATCTACCTTTCCGGCATTTTTCAAAGCACCCAGTTGTACGATATAAGCCTGCCCTTGCGGGGCTGTTTCAACCGGTTTAACTTCAGGTTTCGGCTCTGACTTAATGTCTGGTTTAGGTTTAAGCGCCGGTGCCGGCGGCTTAGTATCTGGTTTTGGTTCAAGCTTAATCTGTGGTTGAGGCTTCACTTCTGGCTGAACAGCAGGAGGGACTATCGGCGCAGGTTGAGGATTGGTAACCAATGGTATTTCCGGCTGCTCCAGTGTTTCTGGCTGCAATGCCTCTGTCTCATCTTCCAGAGGCACTGATAATATTGGTGGATTAAGAGGAGGTATAGAGTCAATTTCTTGCTCATCCCCTGGCTTTGGAACCAAGGGAATTGATGCAAATTTATCTTCGTTATATTTCTTGTTGCCGTCTAACAACGCAGGCAGCACAATGACACCCAATGCTACCAATACAATTGTACCAACCAAACGATTCTGAAATTTACTTGCCACTTCCTTTCTCCCTGTCCAGAGCCTCCATAACATGCGCTACCGTGTGGAATGAGCCACAAACGACAACAATATCTTGCTCATCAGCATCAGCCATCGCCTGATGCCAAGCACTTTCCACATCAGTAAATACCTGTGGCTGTCCAAGATGCTGAGCCAGTGTCTGTGCATCTGCACCACGCTGTTCAGTCAATGGAGCGCAATACCACTCATTTATTTGCTGTGACAGGCAAGTCAGTGTACCGGCAATATCTTTATCACCTAGCATACCCACTACACCAAGGATTCTACTGCCCGGCTGACGGGGCAACTGGGCCAATTTCTGTACCAGATAAGCCGCTGCATGGGGATTATGAGCCACATCCAAGATCAACAATGGATTTTCACGAACTATCTGGAAACGCCCAGGTAACTGCGCATTCTGCAACCCTTGATGGATTGCACTCTCATTAATAGCTCGACTGACTTTATCATCTTGTCGTAACAGGCAACAAATAACACCCATCGCCGTTGCGGCATTCATCAGAGGAACATTTGGCAAAGGTAGGTTGCTAAACAGCCTATCATCAGATTGCCAGTGCCAGTTTTTATCCTGTTGAGAGAAACGCCAATCAATGCCACAACGGAACAACTCAGCACCTAATTCACCCGCAACTTCCGCAATAGAAGATGGCATATCCTGCTCACCAACCACGGCAAAGCGATCTTTACGGAAAACCCCTGCTTTCTCACGACCAATATGTTCGCGATCAGCACCCAACCAATCAATATGATCAATTGCAATACTGGTAATAGCGGCAATATCGGCGTCCACAACATTTGTCGCATCCAGTCGCCCACCTAAGCCTACTTCTAAGATGACCACATCCAGACAAGCTTGTTTAAACAGTTGCAAAGCCGTTAATGTGCCATATTCAAAATAAGTCAGCGAAATATCACCGCGACGAGATTCAATATCCGCAAATACACGACAGAATTCCTGTTCAGGTAATTCTTTACCCTGAATACGAACTCTTTCGGTATAACGTACAAGATGCGGAGAGCTGTAAACACCCACTCTCAGCCCAGCCGCCAACAGAATAGATTCTATCGTGCAACAGGTAGTACCTTTACCATTAGTACCGGATACGGTTATCACCTTAGGTGCAGGATTAACCAACGCCAAAGTTCGGGCAAGTTTCCCCACACGCTCAAGCCCCATATCAATGGCCGTAGTATGCAGGTTCCCAAGGTAGGAAAGCCACGTCATCAATGGCGACGTGGTTTGAGGAATTTGTAAAGTGTCAGACATCTTCTTTATTGGTACTTATTTGAATATCCACCTCAACATCAGCGGGTTCTGCCACTAATTCAGCAACAATTGGCTTAATACCTGGCTGCGACTGATGGGTTAGTTTAGAAAGTAAACTGGCAAGTGTGTCACGCATTTCAGGGCGACGAACAATCATGTCAATCGCTCCCTTTTCCAGCAAAAACTCACTACGCTGGAAACCGGACGGTAATTTTTCACGAACGGTCTGCTCAATAACTCGTGGTCCGGCAAAACCAATCAATGCTTTTGGTTCAGCAATATTGATATCACCCAACATCGCCAGACTTGCTGAAACACCGCCCATTGTCGGATCGGTCATGATAGAGATATAAGGCAAACCACGTTCTTGCATTTTTGCTAAAGCAGCACTGGTTTTCGCCATCTGCATCAGTGACATCAACGCCTCTTGCATACGAGCGCCACCACTGGCAGAAAAACAAATCAGAGGACAATTGTCTGCCAATGCCTGTTCTACGGCACGGACAAAACGGGCACCAACAACCGAAGCCATAGAACCGCCCATAAATGCAAATTCAAAAGCAGCAGCAACAACTGGCATACCACTCAGGGTACCTTTCATTACGACTAACGCATCTTTTTCTTGGGTTTGCTTCTGCGCCGCTGATATACGATCTTTATACTTTTTGGAATCGCGGAATTTAAGAATATCTTTTGGCTCTAATTCCCCCCCTAATTCCGTCGTTGCTCCTTCATCAAGGAATGTAGCCAATCGGGTACGCGCCGAAATACGCATGTGATGATCACATTTAGGGCAAACCTCAAGATTGCGCTCTAGCTCAGCACGGTAGAGCACCTGACTGCAACTATCACATTTAGTCCAAACCCCTTCAGGGATATTCGCTTTACGCGTTTGGGTAATGTTGCTTTTATTAAGAATTTTTTCAATCCAGCTCATTGAATGATCTTTCCGTCTGAATCTGGCTTATGCCAGTTTTGTTATTGTGTGCCATTAAACCACAATGCTATTACAGTGTGGATAAAAAACTGCTCAAACCTGTTACCGGTTATCACTCTTCTGCTTCATCACCGTACGACGATGACGCCAGATTTCAATCACTCCGGGCAGGATTGAAATAAAGATGATAGCGACAATCAACAGTTTCAAATTCTGTTGTACCATTGGCATATCACCGAATATATAACCAGAATAGGTGAATAACAGTACCCAAACTAGTGCGCCAATCACGTTATAAGCAGCAAAACGACGATAAGACATTTTCCCCATACCTGCAACGAATGGTGCAAATGTTCTGATAATTGGTACAAATCGCGCCAAAATAATTGCCTTACCACCATGTTTTTCATAAAACTCATGTGTTTTATCTAAATAACTGCGGCGGAAAATTTTTGAATTTGGATTAGTAAATAACCTTTCGCCAAAGATGCGACCAATAGCATAGTTCACCGCATCACCAATAATAGCCGCAATAATCATCAATACCACCATGATATGCACATTCAGATCATTTGAGCCCAGAGCCGCTAAAGCGCCGGCAACAAATAACAGCGAATCCCCCGGCAAAAACGGAGTAATCACTAACCCTGTTTCACAAAATAAAATCAGAAACAGAATGCCATATACCCAATCACCATATTGTGCGACCAGTTCGGCTAAATGAATGTCAATATGGAGAATGAAATCAATAATAAATTTAGCAAAATCAAAAAAATGAGTCAGAAATTCCATAATATTCCCCGCTATGCCAAAACATCCGTGTCGGAAACTAGAAATGTTAAATCAGATCATCTGCCAAAAACAGAGGCCCCATAACCACTCTCGGCAAATCAAATTGCGCCGGATAATCAACAGCAACCAGATACAACCCTGCTGCTTTTGCCGTCGCAGCGGCTTTCGTCCGATCTTGTAAAGCAAGCAACTGGGCCATCCAGTTAATATCCTGATTCCCACAACCAATTTCCATCAGACTACCCGCAATATTACGCACCATATGATGCACAAAAGCATTGGCTTTAATATCTATGACGACGTAATGTCCGTAACGATTGACATTAATATGCATCACATTACGCCAAGGCGTTTTAGATTGGCATTGAACTGCACGGAAAGAGGTAAAATCATTTTCCCCTAATAAACATTGCGCAGCCTGGTGCATCCGCTTTTCATCCAGTGGATAGTGAAAATGGGTCACGCCATTGGCCAGCACTGCCGGACGATAACGATGATTAAAAATAATGTAACGATATCGCCGGGCAGTTGCACTAAAACGGGCATGGAAACCCTCATCCACGGTTTTCACCCAACGAACAGCAATATCTGGTGGTAAATGTACGTTCACGCCCATTGTCCACGCCGCATCCTTGCGCTGAACAGACGTTTCAAAATGCACAACCTGCCCTGTTGCATGTACTCCAGCATCGGTCCGACCAGCACAAAATACTGATATGGGTTCATCGGCGACTTTTGATAGTGCTTCCTCAAGGCATCCCTGAACACTTTTTACTTCCTGCTGACGCTGCCAGCCATAATATCGGCTGCCATCGTACTCAATTCCCAATGCAATTTTCATCTTTGAACCCGGCACAGATTCTGTTTGTTCTGTACCGAACATCAGTAAAATTGCTCCTGAATCAGTTTTTCCGCTGTCTCAACAGCCATTAATGCACCACCAAACCGGATGTTATCGGCCACAGACCAAAATTGTAATACTTCCGGCATACCATAATCGTGGCGCAGACAACCAATGCTCAATGCATCATTACCCGATGCTTCTGTCACTGGCGTTGGATAATCATCGTCATCTGAAACGTTAATATCAATCATCCGCTCTAATTCTTCTCGTGCTTCTTCCACCCCAACCGGACGCAATGTTTCCAAATGGACTACTTGAGCATTGCCATAAAAAACGGAAGACTGAACGCAACTCACTGAAATGGGTAATCCTTCATCCTGTAAAATCTTGCGTATCTGATCCACAAGGCAACGCTCTTCACGCACAGAACCTTCAGCATCTGTTGGCAACGGCAAAAGATTAAATGCCAGTTGTTTACTGAAACGACCTGGCTCCGGTGGGATGCCATTAAGCAAACGAGCGCTCTGTCCGGCTAATTCATCAACTGCCGCTTTGCCGTGAACAGAAACAGAGAACAGATTAGTCAAATGCAAACGTGCAATTCCAGCCGCATCCACCAGCGGTTTAATGGCTGTCAGTACCTGACTGGTCATACTATCTGCCAAGGCAATAATATTTCGGTTACGATAATCCGCTAAAACATGAGGATTCACCCCCGGAACAACTAAAGGTACATCAGGTTCCATAGCAAACAACCCACTGTTATCGATAACCAAACAACCTTCTTCTGTCGCTTTTTCAACATATTGTGTCGTGGCCTCCAATCCCGCCACAAAAAAAGCGAGCTGTACCTGTGACCAGTCAAAATCAGCAGCATCACCAACAACAAAATTTTTACCATTAAAACGCAGGCTTTCACCGGCACAGCGCTCACTGGCGAGAGGATACAATTCACCAACGGGAAACTGACGCTCTTGTAATAACGCCAATATCGCTTCACCTACTGCCCCTGTGGCACCCAATAGGGCAATATTCCAACCTTCTGACATGTTGGTTTTCTCCATCTATCTTTCTGACATGCAGATATATTTCTGCACGGATTAAATCAGTTCTGTACTGAAACCAAGAGCAGCTAGCAACTCAGCACTCTCTCTATTATCACAACATACAGTTAGGGATGACCATTCCCGGCGTTCTAAATAGTTTTTGCGCAGATAATCAAATTGCCCTTTTTGACCGGCAACTTGCCGTAACGGGGTATCATCGCGGCGTACATCATACACTAAATGCATCAACCGTTTCAGTGTGCTTTGAGTTACATTTCCATGCAGGGTAACCCGACTGAAATCTGGCTCTGGCAATAGATCAGATAAAGCCACTTTACGGGGTTGACCAAGGAATTCACAGTAAGCTTCAAATACCTGTGTGGTACCACGCGCTTTACCTTCGAGGGTATAACCCGCGATATGCGGTGTACCAATATCAACTAATTCCAGTAAGGGTAGGGATAAGTCAGGTTCCGGCTCCCAAACATCCAAAACAACACTAAGTTTCTTACCACGTTTCAACACAGCAAGCAGCGCTTGATTATCAATAACTTCACCACGACTGGCATTAATCAATATGCGGTTATCCGGCAAAGCTGACAATAATTCAGCATCTACCAAATGGTGTGTTTTATATGGGCCCGATAGATTCAATGGCGTATGGAATGTCAGAATATCCGCCTCTTTGACCAGTTTTTCCAGTGGACAAAATTCACCGACATCCCCTCTGGCAGCTCTTGGCGGATCACATAAGAGTGTCCGCACACCAAGAGTAGCTAACCGCTGCGCCAGTCTACTGCCGACATTACCGACACCGACGATTCCGACAACTTTATCCTTAAGCTCAAAATTATCACGTTCAGCCAACAACATTAACGCTGAGAAAACATATTCAACCACAGCAATGGCATTACATCCCGGCGCCGCTGAAAACCCGATTCCAGCCTGAGATAACCACAATTGATCCACATGGTCAGTCCCCGCCGTTGCCGTACCGATAAATTTTACCGCGCTGCCTTTCAGCAATTCTTCATTAACTTTAGTTACTGAACGAACCATAAAGGCATCAGCATGATCCAATACCCCTTCCGGCACCGGACGCCCCGGAATAGCTTGCACATCCCCCAATTGCTGAAATAGTTGATCAGCATAAGGCATATTTTCATCAACCAGAATCTTCACTTAATCCATCCTGTGGCATTAAAACAGAGGCAGCGAACTATTTTGCCATTTAATCATAACAAAACCCATAATAACGGCTTCTTTTGTTGTTAACTTTTCCTGAAACGCTCCGGTGTCGTACCTGCCAATTGCTGGAACATAGCGATAAAAGCAGAAGATGAGCTGTAACCCACATCAAAAGCAACTTCATTAACAGTTTTCCCCTGTTCCAACAAAGAGATTGCATGTAAAAACCGTAACCTCTGCCGCCACTCGCTAAATGACATTCCCAATTCTTGCTGGCAACGCCGTGATAAAGTACGTTCCGAGGTATAACGCTGTTTTGCCCATTGCGCTAATGGCGTATTGTCAGCAGGATTACTCTCAAGTTCCTGTAATATCGGCGCCAAAAGTTTATCTTTAGATGAAGGCAGATAGGTATGCTGAACAGGGGATTGAATTAACTGATCAATCAGCACTTGAGCTAACCGTAAATCCTGTTCTGTTTCTGGTATTTTCAATTTACGTTCAAAACAGTCAGTCATAATCGCATTGAATATGGAGTTAAGCCGGATAATACAAGGAATATTCGGCAATAATTTCCCCCATTTAGGAGAAATATCTATTGCCCTAAATCTCATTGCTTTTCTACTATATCCCGAATGCTCTATTCCTTCCGGTATCCAGACACAAAATTGCGGTGGAGCTAAAAAATGCTGTCCTCCAGCATTCATTGCCATTACACCACAAACGACATAAATAAGTTGCCCAAATGGATGGGTATGACGTAAACACTCAGTATTCGCACTGAATAACTCGTTACGGAAAGAGATACTGGCCGGAATACCCATGACTTCTACAGGAATATGAAGTTTTTCTGTCATATTGTCTCAATTGCCTTATCCATTGGCTGATTATCGTTATATATAATGAATCAGACACCATTAGACTAAACACTCATTTTTATCTCAATGCGACTTATCTATATGAATATGATTTTCCCATTTCTGGCGGTCTTGATTTGGTCAATTAATGCCGTGGTGAGTAAAGCCTCCGCTACGGCTATTGATCCGGCTGCAATTTCTTTTTATCGCTGGTTCCTAGCCTTTCTCACATTAACACCCTTTGTCGTACTATCTGTCATTCGCCAATGGAAAACAATCTGTCAATATTGGTGGAAATTATTAATTCTTGGCGCACTTGGTATGATGCTTTATCAAAGCCTGGCCTATTACGCCGCACACAGTATCAGTGCAACATTTATGGGAATCCTTAGCTCATTGATTCCTCTTTTGACTGTTGTCATCAGTATATTTGTTTTACGTGTTGTCCCCACTGTCGGTATTGCTCTCGGTACCATTTTATCTCTGTCTGGTTTAGTCTGGTTGGTCAGCGCCGGTGAGCCCATATCATTATTGCAACACGGTTTAGGACGTGGTGAATTGATGATGTTGATTGCTTCCATCTCCTACGCACTTTATAGCGTGTTAACCAAACACTGGTCTATTCCATTACCCAACTGGCAATCCCTATATGTACAAATCAGTTTTGGTGTCCTGCTATTACTGCCAAATTTCCTGTTGACAAAAGATGTTCAATTGAATGCCAGCAATATCTCGTTAGTCTTATTCGCCGGTATTCCAGCCTCGATCATTGCTCCCTATTTATGGATACAAGGTGTCATAAAACTTGGCGCTAATACTGCTGCCATATTTATGAATTTGACGCCGATATTTACAGCTATTATCGCTATTCTGGTTCTGCATGAAGAGATGCACAGTTACCACCTGATTGGTGGCGGTATAACGTTATTAGGCGTTATGCTGGCACAGCAACTACGTACTCCTCTTATTAGAAAAACCTCAGGAAATTAATCATCAGAAAGCCTAAAAGGGATTCTTACTAATAAACCGCCCAGTGTTTCACTGGGCAATAATTGGGGATGAGTACCATGATAAATACCGATATCTTTTACCAGAGCTAATCCTAATCCTGCCCCTTCATGCCCCGCAGCATTATCAAGACGATTAAAAGCCATCAGAGACAAATTGACGTCTTCTTTAGCAATCCCCGGCCCACTGTCATCCACTTCCAAATAACAGTATGTCTTACAAGAGTTGAGAATCACTCTAGCCGTAACAATGCCACCTTCCGGTGTATATTTAATTGCATTGTCCAATAAGTTAGCACACATTTCCGTCAGTAATACAGGTTCCCCCTTGATCCATTGAGCATTTTCGCCTTCATAACCCAAATCAATATTCTTACTTTCAGCCTGTTGCAAACGAGAAAAACATGCCTGTTGCAACAATTCGACTAGATTAACCGGCCTATAATCCCGAACGGCCTCCTTTTCATGCGCTTTCAAACGAGAAAGTTGTAATAAACGATCCGTCAGAGAGATAGTGTTATCCAATGTACTATCAATGGCCTGTAAGCTTTCTTTCCATTGCGCTGGATCTTTGCTGGCAAGCGCTACCGCTACTTGAGTTTTTAATACTGTTAATGGCGTTCTAAGTTGGTGAGAAGCATCCGCACTGAACCTCTCCTGCCGACTCACCATCAATTTCAGTCGCTCTATATAACGATTAAATGCATATAACAATGGGGAAAGTTCCGACCAAGGCAACATATCCGGTAACGGAGTAAGATCATTTGCGGGACGACGGACCATGACGCCAGAAAGTTTATGTAGTGGTTTAAGTAACTGCTTCAACAGAAAATAAGCCAGAATCAGAGTCAACCCAACCACGGTTCCTTGGCTCATCAAAGAAGATATTAATAATTGTTGAGCAAGATAATGACGGGAAGCCACTGTTTCAGCAACTAGTATCAACGCCATTCCCATCATTCCCCCTTCATTGATCGGCTGATAAAGGGCAGCAACCCGAATAGGCTGGCCGTAATATTCAGCATCATAGAAATAAACTAGAGCCGTGTATAAATTGGAGCGAAGCGTATCTTTAGGGATCAAAGGCAAATCATCATAACCGGAAATTATTTCCCCTTCGGGTGATAACACCTGATAAAACAGCCTATCATTCATATTTCGCTCAAAACTATCCAGAACCACATAAGGTACATCGACAATTAATTGGTTATTTTTAACAGTCAGCCGTTCTGCCACAGTTCGAGCAGACGCCAATAAAGTACGGTCATAAGCCAATGTCGCCGCATTCTCTGCACTAAAATAATGGGTGCAAACCGATAAACAACCCAACACAAACAGTGGAACACCAAAAAATAAGAGTAACTGATGAAACAATGAGTTCGGTACTTTAAACCATGTCATCTTTCTGGTGCTCCAGACGATAACCTAATCCCCGTAATGTACTGATCCCCACATTACTGCCTGACAATTTTTTCCGAATCCGGTGTACATAAAGTTCAATACTTTGTAGGTTTGCTTCATCTGATAGTGCAAATACCTGCTCAAAGAGCTGTTGTTTAGAAACAGGCCTCCCCCGACGATGGAACAATGTTGTCAAAACCGAAAATTCCCTTGGTGTCAAAGCCAATGGCTCATCGTTCAGAACAAAGTAACCATCATCCTGATAAACAAGGGAACCGAATGTCAGCGTCTCCTGTAGAAAACTTGCACTACGACGAAGTAATGCCCGGATACGTGCTTCCAATTCCTGTAAATCAAAAGGTTTCGTCAGATAATCATCGGCACCAGAATTAAGCCCTTTCACTCGTTCAGAAACATCGGCTTTCGCCGTTAATAATAATACCGGCAAATTTTGCCCACGCTTACGCAAACGAACTAACAGAGAAAGTCCATCCAACCTAGGCAAAGAAACATCCAGAATCAATAATGCATAGTTTTCTGTCTGTAATAATTGATCAGCAACTATGCCATCACTAGCAACATCTACGGCAAATCCTGAACTGCTCAGTGCTTTTTGCAACCAATGCAATAATTCAGGGTGGTCTTCCACTAAAAGTAAGCGCATATCTTCAATATCTAATCGATTAATATATACCCGTTATCTTTCAAGTTGCCTCTTTGTTGGCTGCACTCGCTCACCCCGGTCACATAGTTTGCTATGCTCCCGGGGATTCACTCCCTTGCCGTCTCGATGCATCTTGAAATCCATTGGGTATAAATATAATTACAGACATAACTATATTTCCAGTTTATATCGCCACACCTATTTTTCTGAAAAATAGTCAGACACTAACTCAATTCCATTTTCATGCCAAAATACCTCGCTATGAATAACAGGGTATTCTGTCATACTGAATTAAGTAATAGATCTCTATTACCGCTTCCATTTACTCAGATATTGCCATGAGTACAGGAGTAAAATCAAAACGTTCATCCAATACAGACGCCACAGAGACATTAGACAAAGTGAGTTTTATTTCACTGCCTACTTTTAAACTAAAATTCGATATCACCATCGGATCTTTATCATTAAGAAATGCAGATAAACCCGTCATTTTTAAAACTTCATCGGTATCATTCTTAATATTAATTGAGATTTTGGTCTTTGATGCCATTGAACTATCTATCTGGCTAATTTTCTTCTTCATCTCTTTTGGTACGCTTATCACCAAGATATCTGCACCATTACCGTAAAGATGAATACCCTTAGTAGAACCAGTGATACTTGAATTCCCTACGCTTACAGGAACTTTAAAGTGAGCAAACGAATCCATACTTTTTCTGAAACATTCCACGTATTCCGCATTGGAAAAAATAGCCGGTACTTTTTCCTGAGTGTCTAACAAAGATTTTGATGGTTGTCTGGAATCTTTATAATCACCACAAGCACTGACTTCAACTAACAAATCAGATGTCACCGTTTTAACTTGTTCAGATAACAGTTGGTTAACAGATACCGAAGTACTGAGTTCTGTTTTACATCCCACCAAAGCAAAAGCCATAGCACTGCCCATAGCACTACAAAGAATCAATTTTCTCATCATTTCCTCAATTCAGATTTCCCCAATATAAAGTCTGATTATATTCAATAAATTTTCCATTTAATTTGACACATTGCATAAATAAATAATTACCATTTGCATTATACCTCCTTAGTCGAATGTAAATTTACCGTGAGTAAAACAGAGCAACATCAAAACTACGAGAAACTTACAACAAACCAAAACAAAAAAGGAAGTCTGTAACCATTTGTAAACTCATTAATGCGAAACGCTACGCAAATTTAAGCGATTGAAATCACATATCAACAACTTTTCTTGTTAATGAAAGGTAAATGAAAGGTTTTGTTATTACTAATTGAGTCAACCAGGTCTGTTTGTAGTGATTATATCTTACACGGGTATTGATGAGAGCCAATAAATGAAAATTATAACGATCAAGATGTTAGCGGCAACCGCTTTATTATTTAGCGCAAGCAGTGTTTTTGCTGCCAGTGCACCTAACCGGACCGAATGTATTGCGCCTGCAAAACCGGGGGGCGGGTTCGACCTGACCTGCAAGCTGGTCCAAGTTTCACTACTGGATACGAAAGAGATCAGCAAGCCTATGCGTGTCACTTTTATGCCCGGTGGTGTTGGCGCTGTCGCTTACAATGCTATCGTCGTACAACGACCTACTGAAGCGGGGACCATTGTCGCCTTCTCTGGCGGCTCTCTACTCAATTTGTCTCAGGGAAAATTTGGTCGCTATAACGTTAACGATGTTCGCTGGCTGGCAAGTGTTGGTACTGATTATGGGATGATCGCTGTCCGTGCCGATTCACCTTACCGTACCCTGAACGATTTGATGAATGCTTTTAAGGATAATCCCAACAGCATTGTATTTGGTGCTGGCGCTTCTATCGGTAGTCAGGACTGGATGAAAACCGCACTGCTGGCAAAAGAGGTTGGAATTGATCCTCACAAGATGCGTTATGTCGCATTTGAGGGAGGTGGTGAACCTATCACCGCCCTGCTGGGTAATCATATCCAGGCAGTTTCCGGTGATCTAAGCGAGATGGTACCTTACCTGAATGGAGACAAAATCCGGGTCCTGGCTGTTTATGCAGATAAACGACTGGATGGTGATTTAGCCAATATTCCTACTGCCAAAGAGCAAGGTTATGACCTGGTATGGCCGATTATCCGCGGATTTTACATGGGACCAAAAGTTTCTGACGAAGAGTATCAATGGTGGGTTGATACTTTTAATAAACTACAACAAACAGATGCTTTTAAAAAACAACGCGATATCCGTGGGTTGTTCGAATTCAACATGACCGGCAAAGAATTGGACCGCTATGTGAAAAAACAGGTTGAACAATATCGTGAACAAGCCAGAGCTTTTGGCTTAGCCAAATAACAGAGTCATTATCATGAGCGATCGTATCTTTGCTACTATCTGGTTAGTACTCTGTACTATTGGGATAGTTATTGGTTGGGGAATTCAGAGCGAATACACTTATGAACCCCTGGGGCCCAGACCTTTCCCAATGATCATTCTGTCTCTGATGGCACTCTGTGCTTTACTACTACTTTTCAAAAAACCGGAGCAAAGCAATTGGCCTAGTGCCCCCGTTATCCGTCGCCTAATGCTGTTGATTCTCTCTTTGGTTGTTTATGGTTGGTCATTCGAGTGGCTTGGTTTTCCTCTGGCTACAGCGCTGCTGACATTCAGTGTCGCGCTGTTGTTTAACGCAACACTGCCTGCCGCAATCATTTCCGGGGTGTTCCTTGGCGTCACGTTATATTTCGCCTTTGACCGCTTACTTGACGTAACCCTGCCTCTCGGTAGCTGGCTCAACTGACGGAGAACTTATGGAAACCTGGATGTATCTCAGTCAAGGTTTTGAAGTTGCAATGGTGCCGCAAAACCTGATTATTGCTTTAATTGGCTGTTTTGTCGGTACGATTGTTGGGCTGCTACCGGGGCTTGGGCCGATTAATGGTGTCGCGATTCTGCTGCCACTGGCTTTCGCTTTAAAACTGCCTGCTGAATCTGCCCTGATCTTATTGGCAACCGTTTATATCGGTTGTGAGTATGGTGGGCGTATATCATCGATTCTGCTGAATGTTCCCGGTGATGCCGCTGCCATTATGACCGCATTAGACGGTTATCCGATGGCCAAACAGGGCCGTGCAGGTGTGGCACTGTCTATTTCCGCGGTGAGTTCTTTCTGTGGTTCTTTGCTGGCAATTTTCGGCATTATTTTGTTTGCACCATTACTGGCGCAGTGGTCACTGGCTTTCGGCCCTGCTGAATATTTTGCACTTATGGTTTTTGCTATTGCTTGTCTGGGTAGCATGATGAGTCAGAATCCGCTGAAATCACTATTAGCAGCATTAATAGGATTGGGTCTGGCAACTGTCGGAGTAGACGCCAACACCGGGGTTTATCGTTTTACATTCGACAATGTTCATCTGTCAGATGGCATTCAATTTATTGTTGTGGTAATAGGTCTGTTTTCTGTCAGCGAAATTTTGCTGATGTTAGAGAGTACCTCCGCCGGCAAAACCATTATCCGCAAAACAGGCCGTCTGCTGTTCAATCGCAAGGAAGCGGCTGAATGCGCCATACCAACGCTTAGATCATCCTTTATCGGTTTCTTTGTCGGTATTTTGCCTGGTGCAGGAGCGACTATTGCTAGCGCAATTACCTACATGACTGAGAAGAAGCTCAGTGGGAATAGCGATTCATTTGGTAAAGGTGATATTCGCGGCGTAGCAGCACCAGAAGCGGCTAATAATGCTTCGGCCTGTGGCTCCTTTATTCCAATGCTAACATTAGGAGTACCAGGTTCAGGCACCACTGCCGTTATGATGGGGGCATTAACGCTCTATAATATTACGCCTGGGCCGGGAATGTTCACTGAACAGCCAGATATCGTCTGGGGGTTAATTGCGGCTTTATTGATTGCCAATATTATCCTACTGATTATGAATATCCCAATGATAGGTCTATTTACACGGATGCTCACTATCCCACTCTGGTTCCTTGTTCCAGCTATTGCTGCTGTTTCAGCGGTTGGTGTATATGCCATACACAGTACGACATTTGATCTTCTGTTGATGGTAGGGTTGGGTATTTTTGGCTACATTCTGAGGAAGATGAATTTCCCGATGTCGCCATTAATCCTCGGTTTCGTATTAGGAGAAATGCTGGAACAAAATTTACGTCGCGCACTTTCTATTAGTAATGGAGAATTTGGCATTCTGTGGAGCAGCACAATTACTCAGAGCTTATTGATACTTGCCGCTCTGGTTCTGATTACTCCACCAATATTAAGAATTATCCGTAAGCGCCGTATTCAGCAAATGGCTACTGAAAACAAAACGTAATAAATAAAAGCCTATAATATTACAAGATCATAATTATTATAGGCTTTCCTACCGTAACAGGAATATACTTCCATATTCACATTACATTTCATACACAATCAAAATTCAGCAAAACAGGTTTGAATTTATGCTTATAAACGGATAACACAACACGCCAAGTTTGTTGCAACATTCATAGCAAAAATCACTTTGCCAAAATACTATCTTTACCAAATAGGTGATTCAAAACTCCCAATAACTATTAAATAGTTATTAAATAGTTATTAAATAGTTATTAAATAGTTATTAAATAGTATTGAGTATTCAACATTGTTAACAATGGCTTTTTCTGTTGAAACAGACAAGATACGAACAACATACAAAAACAGGAACATACACACAAAGGTGACTCGCTACACGCGGTCACCTAAGATGCATTAAATAACGACCATTGTTGTTTGGACACGATCGAAATAGTCTCTGATGAGGGAAATTAAGCTGAATACTTGCTCATCACCAAAGAAGCATTAGTACCACCGAAACCAAAACTATTGGACATCACCGTATTCAACTTTTGCTCAGTAGGTTTAGTGATGATATTCATGCCTACCGCTTTATCATCAAGATCTTCAATGTTAATGCTTGGTGCAATAAAACCATGTTCTAACATCAGTAGGCTATAAATCGCTTCGTGTACACCAGCAGCCCCCAGTGAATGGCCAGTCATCGCTTTTGTTGCAGAAATTGCCGGTGTTGTATCACCAAAAACTTCCCTGATCGCCTCCAACTCTTTCACATCACCCGCAGGAGTAGATGTACCATGCGTGTTCACATAATCAATGGAACCTTTCACACCTTGCAGTGCCATATTCATACAACGAACCGCACCTTCGCCAGATGGAACAACCATATCTGCGCCATCAGATGTTGCTCCATAACCAACAATTTCAGCGTATATGTGTGCGCCACGTGCCAATGCATGCTCTAATTCTTCCACAACAACAATACCGCCACCGCCAGCAATAACAAAACCATCACGGCTCTTATCGTAAGTACGGGACGCTTTTTCTGGCATTTCGTTGTATTTCGTTGAAAGTGCACCCATTGCATCAAATTCACAACTCATTTCCCAGCAGAGTTCTTCACCACCACCGGCAAAAACAATATCCTGTTTTCCTAACTGAATAAGTTCAGCTGCATGGCCTATGCAATGGGCAGAAGTAGAGCATGCAGAACTGATAGAGTAGTTTACCCCTTTGATTTTAAACGGAGTTGCAAGGCAAGCTGACACACCGGAAGCCATTGAGCGGGTTACCATATAAGGTCCCACACCACGCAAACCACGAGTACGCATCCCATCAGCACCCGCAACCTGGTTATACGGGGAACCACCACCAGAACCCACTACCAATCCGCTACGAATATTGGAAACCTGATCATCAGCTAGGCCAGAATCTTTAATTGCCTCTTCCATCGCCAGATAAGCATAAACAGAGGCATCGCTCATGAAACGCTGAATTTTTCGGTCTATTAATCCGGAAGTATCCAGTTTTACATTACCCCAGACATGGCTTCTCATTCCTATCTCTTTGAATTTTCCAGAAAAAGTTATTCCGGAGCGGCCTTCTTTCAGAGATGCCAGTACTTCTTTCTGATTATTACCAATGCTGGAAACAATACCCAAGCCAGTGATCACTACACGCTTCATTAAATACCTCATTAAATATGTTTATCTGCTGGATTTCCATCTATAGCTATGTAGCACTTTAGCGTACACTTGTACGCTGAACAAGTCCGATCAGGATAAAATTACGAAGAAAAATTCATCTTTCTAAAAATCCCAATATGCTTTCAAATCAAAGCAACTATTAACTTTCATAGAACACAATAAAGAGATTCAGATTTCAATAGATGAAAATAAATTTCAGATAGGAATTATTCTGTTAAACAATAAGATCGAAAAATACTCGTAATTTCCATCAAAAACTTAGTCTAAGGCTAATAATATCAATGCAATACATATGAACTTATCAATCATCCGGATAATGATTAGTAGCCTTATATTTATATAGCAGTTGCTATACTTGCTATTTTATTAAATTTCTTGTTAATTAGAAACAAATTTAATAACTGAGACTAATAAGGATGAATAAAATTTTCATGAAATGAATCAATCCCTATGTTATATTACTGGCTGAATTACATAAAATACCTAAACTTACAGCAACAAATGTTTTAGAACAGAAAATTTTCTGATTTTATCAACCGATAAAGCCATTATTCACACAAAAAATAATGGTAATTATGCTATGTCATATGCAAATGGTCGGTTCATTGTAAGACCTAAGTAACTTTACCCAATAATCCTAATGGGGGTTAATAATGAGAGGACTTGGTTATCTTCTACTGAGCGTTGGTATCATATGGATCTTAGTAGCTTTTAATATGGACA
The DNA here is from genome assembly GCF_025384885.1 of Photorhabdus kleinii. Taxonomy (NCBI): domain Bacteria; kingdom Pseudomonadati; phylum Pseudomonadota; class Gammaproteobacteria; order Enterobacterales; family Morganellaceae; genus Photorhabdus; species Photorhabdus kleinii. The sequence goes on along the minus strand of NZ_JAJAFY010000018.1, from coordinate 717 downwards.
TAAATATTTTATCACAATACAGCAACAAATTTAACAAAATTGAACCAATTGCTTCACAACAAAATCATATCCTAATTGGCGCATTCATCACGCTTTATGGACTAATTATGATTATATCCAGTAAAAATCAGCGATTATTAGAATCAATATACAGAAGTTATACTAAGGAGATTGCCGGGTTCAATTCAGAAGAAGTATTCATACCTACACCTATGCAAAATTCAGATTACTTAAAACGGGCTAATAATTACCGCCATTATGATTTTATCGACAAATATTCAAATACCCTTGAAAAGAGAGTAGTTGAATTTTGTAAGTTATGCTCATCCTATATTGAAGAAGTAAATCATAATGGCGGTGATAAAGAAGCAGCCAAGCGTAAAGTGATATCAATGATTGATACGATTTCCTCACATTTAAAAAAGAGGCAATCAGAAGAATTTAAAAAATTATGTGGATTTCACATTCATTTATAAATGCAAACCCTTTTTTGCTGAACTGCACCCCAAAAGTTGGACACCAACTGATTAAGGTGCAATTTTATGAAGAGCGCTTATTCATAATAAAAGCCAGACAAGTGGTTGATTATCTAAAGCAGTATAAAAAAATATTCTTGTATCATGAGACTATTTATATATTGATTTATACCCGTTATCTTTCAAGTTGCCTCTTTGTTGGCTGCACTCGCTCACCCCGGTCACATAGTTTGCTATGCTC